>NZ_JADCKK010000130.1:0-1490 GCF_014982935.1 Anaerotignum lactatifermentans
GAGACCGTTTCAAGTTTTGTGTAAAGTGAATAAACTGATATAAGATATGTCATTAGTTACTTTGGGCAGAGCCTATTTTTTTGAGGTTCTGCCTTTGTCTGTATTATAATGCAGTTTCCGGACATGTCAAGCAGGGCTGGTCAGTCCAGCCCTATCAGCCCGGCCGCTGCTTATAATCCTGACAGCCTTTCTTCAAAAAATATCTCCAGCTGCGAATGAATCTGGCCCCAATCCTGTCGGTGTCCGGTCCATTTTTTCGTGATATCCATCATAGCCAGATACAGCATTTTTAGGAGACTTTCATCCGAAGGAAATACCGTCTTGGATTTCGTGACCTTCCGCAGCTGCCGGTTAAATCCCTCGATGGCATTCGTGGTATAGATCAGGCGGCGGACCGCTTCCGGATATTTGAAATAAGTCGAAAGATTTGCCCAGTTGTCTTTCCAGGATTTCGCGATTTTCGGATATTTTCCGCTCCATTTTTCATCGAAACTTTCTAATTCAGCCAGTGCAATCTCTTCTGTCGGCGCGGCATATACACGTTTCAGATCAGCCATCAGGGGCTTGAGTTCTTTGTAGGAAACAAACTTTGTTGTATTCCTGATCTGATGGATGATGCACTGCTGAATCTCTGTCTCTGGAAATACCGCTTCAATTGCCTGAGGGAAGCCTGTCAGGCCATCCACACATGCAATCAGGATATCTTCCACACCACGGTTCTTCAGACCGTTCAGAATAGAAAGCCAGAATTTCGCACTTTCGTTTTGCCCCACATACATACCGAGTACATCTTTATATCCACTCATATCGATTCCGATAGCGATATAGACCGCACGTTTTACAATCCGGCCTTCGTTACGTACATGGTAATGGATGGCATCCATAAAAACAACCGCATAGATTTCTTCCAAAGGTCTTTCCTGCCATTCTTTCACGATAGGAAGTATCTTATCTGTGATCCTGCTGATGGTACTGTCAGAAATTTCGATATCGTATAATTCGCGCATATGGCTTTCAATATCATTCGTGGTCATTCCTTTGGCATACATGGAGATGATCTTTTCCTCCATATCCTGAGTAACTGTATTCTGATATTTCTTGACGATCTGTGGTTCAAACTCGCCTTTCCGATCCCTGGGGATATCAATCTCCATATCGCCATAGCTGGTATGCATGGTCTTCTGGGAATGACCATTTCTGGAATTATCTGTTTCTTTGTTGCGATAATCATACTTGGAATATCCCAGTTCTTCATCCATTTCCTGATCCAAAGCGCCTTCCAGGATGATGGACATCATATCCCGCATAATGGAGTTGACATCGGTTCCATCCTTGACCTTTACATTGTTTTCTTTCAGATAATTGCCCATCATTTCCCGAAGGGCAGCTTTTTGTGGTGTATCTTTTTTTCTTGCCATAAAATAAACCTCCAAACTGGTAAGTTTATCTTACATCAGTTTGAAGGTTTACACAAACTTTGGGATACTCCC
>NZ_JADCKK010000131.1:0-1422 GCF_014982935.1 Anaerotignum lactatifermentans
CTGTTTGCCTGCAGAAGGGAAAGCTGTAGTGAACGACGGTACCCGGGGGCATGGGGGCCCTCGCTTCCACCTCGCCCTGGCGGCGTCCAAGGCCGCTGCCGCCGGCCTCAAGCTGATGCGCCGTAACGCGGGGCAGATGCCCGGCGTGATCGCCGAGCGCATCGACCCGGTCTTCCTCGCGCATATCGAGAAGCCCCGGCGGATCGTCTTCGTCTCGGGGACCAACGGCAAGACGACCACCAACAATCTGCTGAACGACCTGCTGACGGACAACGGCGTGCGCCACGTGGACAACCGCGCGGGCGGCAACGTGATCGCCGGCGTGGAGAGCACGCTCATCAAGAACGCCTCCCTCGCCGGGCACCAGCGCGTCGATACGGCCGTCATGGAGCTCGACGAGCTGTCGTTCCGCCGCGTGCTGCCCCATGTCACGCCGGATATCCTGCTGGTCACCAACCTGTATCGCGATTCCTTCTCGCGCAACGCGAACCCCGACTTCATCTTCTCGGTCATGAGCGAGCACATCTCGCCCGACACGAAGCTGATCCTGAACGCGGACGACCTCATCAGCTGCCGGCTCGCCCCGCAGAACCGCAACCGCGTCTACTTCTCCATCGGGAGGCTCGCCGAGGACACCCCGGAGCCCCAGGGCATCGCCTGCGACCTCACGGCGTGCCCGGAGTGCGGCGGCAGGCTCGAGTACGACTACTGCCACCTGCGGCACCTCGGACGCGCGCACTGCACCTCGTGCGGCTTCGCCAACCCCGACCCCGCGTACGAGGTGGTCTCGGTCGACCGTGCGGCGCACGCCTTCACGGTGCGCGAGAACGCGGCGCCGGGTGCGCCGACGTACACCTACCGGTTCGGCGTGTACTCCATCACGAACCTCTACAACCTGTTCGCCGCGACCGTCGTGGCGCGCGAGATGGGGCTCGCGCCCGAGGCCATCGCCGCCTCGCTCGAGCGCGGGATCAACGTCACGGCGGCCCGGTACGCGGAGCAGGAGGTCGGCGGGAAGCGCCTCGTCGCCCTGGCGTCGAAGGGTGAGAACAGCACCGCGACCTCGGTGGCGCTCGACACCATCCGTCGGGAGCCGGGCGATAAGATCGTGATCCTCATGCTCGCGGACGCGCACAAGGCGGAGAGCCCCACCACCACCGAGTACATCGGCTGGTACTACCAGTCCGATTTCGAGTACCTGACCGACCCTGCGATCAAGCAGGTGATCGCGCAGGGCGTGACCAACGAGGACCTGCTGTTGCGCCTGAGCCTGGCCGGCATCGACCCCGCCAAGCTCTATATGGTCACGACGCCCGACGAGGCGGCCGACGCCGTCGACCTGTCGTGCGGTGTCGACAACATCTTCTGGGCCTATGACATCTTCAACGGCGCCGATGTCGACAAGAGCCGTAGCCGCCTCAT
>NZ_JADCKK010000132.1:0-1418 GCF_014982935.1 Anaerotignum lactatifermentans
ATATGCTGCTCATCCACCTGAGTCAGCAGGTTGGCCAACGTGTCACGGCGAATCAGCGGCACATCGCCGTAAAGCACCAGCACGATGCCGTTGCCCAGACGAGCCAGGGCCTGGGCCACGGCATGGCCCGTCCCCTTTTGCTCTTCCTGCAGCGCAAACAGAACGTCATGCTCTGCCAGCGCGTCACGCAGTTGGTCAGCGCCGTGACCGATCACCACGTGGGTCCGTGCCGGATTCAGCGCCTGAGCGGTCTCCAGCACGTGCTGCACCATGGGTTTGCCTGCCAGGGTATGCAGCACTTTCGGCAAGGGAGAGCGCATCCGCGTACCTTTACCGGCCGCCAGAATGACGATGTCGAGATCATGCATGTTCAGTACCTACCGTTATTGGGCCGCTGCCGGTGTCCAGGCATCGATGCCCAGCTCTTCCAGCAGCGTATCACCAAAATAGTCCTTGAATGCTGGGCTGGCGATGCTGCGCCAGCGGTCGCCGTCGCGCACCAGCAGCAGTACGTTCAAGTCGTGTTCCAGGGCCAGCGCCATGCCCTCTTCCGTACCAACCACCAGCAGTGCCGTGGCCCAGGCATCCGCCCATGCATTGGAAGGGTGGAAGACCGACACCGATACCAGGTCATGGGTAATCGGTTTGCCGTCACGAGGATTGATGGTATGCGAGTAGCGCTGCCCGTCGACTTCGAAGTAATTGCGGTAGTCGCCTGAGGTCGCCACCGACAAGTTGCTGAGCGGCACGATATGCTGAGCCCTTTGCTCACCGTCTTCCGGCACTTCGATACCTACACGCCAAGCCAGTTCATCGTCGGGCTCCCGGTAACCACGGGCGATCATGTCTCCCCCAAGATTCACCAGGTAGTGCTCGATCCCCTGCTGGTCAAGATACGCGCCTACTCGATCGACGGCATGGCCTTTCGCCACGCCAGAGAGGTCGACAAACACATCCCGCGTGCGCCGCGCCTGCATCTGCTGGGCATCCACTTCCAGGGCGTCATACCCGACGGTCGAAAGGCGTTCGGCAAGGGCTTCATCACTGGGCACTTCTTCTGGCCTTGCTTCTGGCCCGAAACTCCACAAGTTCACCAGGCCACCCACCGTCACATCGAAGGCACCATCGCTGTCTGCCGCAACGGCCTGACTGACGGCCAAGACTTCGATCAGCTCATTGGACAGCGGCTGCCACTCATTCAGCGGCGCATGATTGAACGTTACCAGCTCGGCGTCATCCCGATAGGTCGACATGGAACGGTCCACGCTCTCGAGTTCGGCCAGAAAGCCCTCTTCCAACGCCTGTGCCTGGCCCTGGGTCAGCGGATCCATCACCGTCACCTGGTAGAAAGAGCCAAATACCCCTCCTTCAAACCGGGTGGGCGGCTCCAGGGGGCGATCACTCTCGGAGCAGCCTGC
>NZ_JADCKK010000133.1:0-1339 GCF_014982935.1 Anaerotignum lactatifermentans
ATAATGCCTGCTGTGAATGTTTCTTCAAGTACCTCAAAAAAGAAGAAGTTAACCGTAAAACATATCATTCTCTGCAGGAACTCCGGTTATCTGTGTTCGAATACATCGAAGGATTCTATAATGCTAAGAGACCGCATAGTTCTCTCGGAATGATGACACCAAATGAAAAAGAAGAATGGTACTGGGCACAGCACTAAGCAGCTGTACTCGGCACTTTTCTTTATAAATTGTGTCCACTTTATTGACTATAGTATTGACTATAGTCCAAGGCCAATTATTCAAATAAACTATTCTTTTCTTTTTAAAGTCAACAGACATTTTATTCTCCTTTTTTAGTTTATATACTCTACAATGCTTTTTTAATACTTAATACATTATATTTTCTTAGATTAATCCTGATTTTTGCTGTATAAGCTAATATGCCATAGAAATATAATGTATAATTTTGTATTTTTATGGATATTTTTATTGTTCTTTATTTATAATTTAATATTATTTTATCAAATATATCTATTGTTTTTAATTTTATTAAAGAAACCAAAATAGAACGATCAACCGTTAAAACCATTTTATTGATTCATCGTGAAATTGTGGCTCATTGCTATTTTGATATGGATTATAGCGATTACAGTTACAGCCAAACTCTTTCAATGATTTTATTTTATCATTATCCGTCCACTCAATCAAAGAAATACCTTCAAATCCTTCTTTTTTACCTGTCTCCATTTTATTTTCGAAGTACCACTCAACAACAGTCTGATTTTCTTTATGAAAGAATTGCTTAATATCCCAAATTAGCACCTTACCACGCTGATTCCATTCACGAAACCAATGTTTTACTGTACTGCGATTATGATACTCAGGTCCCCAACTTTCTGTATAGATAACATCACTTGTAAAAATGTCATCTATTCCCAAGTCCTGCTGTTTTAGCCACATATCAAACCACAAGCGGATAATAGCTTCTTTCTTATCCATACTAAACACCTCGATTTACTTAATGCTATGTTTTCTCCTATATATCAATTTTGATTATCAAATAAATTGCTATATTTTTCAACCAAACTATAAGAATAAACTTTTGGCAGAGCAGATTCTCTTACAATATTCCAAAGTATAGCAGCAGCCTTTAATTTGTTTTGTAAATGGCTATTTCGGTGGTCACCACAAAAATCCTTTAAAAATTGATTCCATTGACATGATGAACGATCATGTGGGTTTGTCAAACATATGTTACACCCTCCTTAATAAATTCCTTCAGGACAGTCTGTGGGGATTTCCAACCCAGAGGTCTCATAGGGAACAGATTATAGTCCCTACGGTTATAGACTTGGAGCTG
>NZ_JADCKK010000134.1:0-1338 GCF_014982935.1 Anaerotignum lactatifermentans
GGCAGTGTGAAACTTTTTCTGTAAATATGTAATTGAAGAGGTTCTTCTATGGTAAAATTTAAATCATAGGAGGACCTTTTATTATGGCAAAACAGAAGAAACCCATACATCGGGTACAAATGACAGAGGGAAAACGAAACATTATTCATCAGCTCATGGAAGAATACGATATTCAGACAGCTGAGGATATTCAGGAAGCTCTAAAAGACCTTCTGGGCGGAACCATCAAAGAAATGATGGAAGCAGAAATGGAGGATCATCTCGGATATGAAAAATCTGAGCGTTCTGACAATGATGATTACCGAAATGGGTATAAACGCAAACGTATCAACAGCAGTTATGGTTCTATGGAAATTGAGGTTCCACAGGATCGTAAATCAACCTTTCAGCCGCAAGTAGTCAAAAAGCGCCAGAAAGACATCTCCGATATTGATCAGAAGATCATCTCTATGTATGCCAAAGGAATGACGACCAGACAGATATCTGAAACCATCGAAGATATTTACGGTTTTGAAACTTCGGAAGGATTCATTTCTGATGTAACAGATAAAATCCTCCCTCAGATTGAAGATTGGCAGAACCGCCCGTTAGATGAAGTATATCCAATTCTATTTATCGATGCAATCCACTATTCTGTCCGGGATAACGGTGTCATTCGCAAATTGGCGGCATATGTAATTCTTGGAATTAATACAGCAGGAAAAAAAGAAGTGCTTACCATTCAGGTTGGTGATAACGAAAGCTCTAAATACTGGCTGTCTGTCTTAAATGAACTGAAAAACAGAGGGGTAAAAGATATCCTGATCCTTTGTGCTGATGGTCTGTCTGGAATCAAAGAAGCTATTTCGGCTGCTTTTCCGAAAACAGAATATCAACGCTGTATTGTCCATCAGGTAAGAAACACTCTGAAATATGTTCCAGATAAAGACAGGAAAGCCTTTGCAACGGATTTGAAAACCATCTATCAGGCACCGGACGAAAAGAAAGCTCTGGCAGCCCTTGAACAAGTAACAGAGAAATGGACACCAAAATATCCGAATTCCATGAAACGCTGGAAAGATAACTGGGATGCCATTTCTCCAATTTTCAAATTTTCGGCAGATGTCCGAAAGGTCATATACACGACCAATGCCATAGAATCTCTGAATTCCACCTATCGGAGATTAAACCAGCAAAGAAGCGTATTTCCAAGCGATACAGCATTGCTGAAAGCCCTGTATCTGGCTACCTTTGAAGCCACAAAAAAATGGACAACCACCATCCGGAACTGGGGTCAGGTCTACGGAGAATTAAGTATTATGTATGAAGGACGGCTTCCAGAATAAAAAGAACAGATTG
>NZ_JADCKK010000135.1:0-1326 GCF_014982935.1 Anaerotignum lactatifermentans
CATATGTCACTATTAGCCTAAGAGGACTGTGTGGCAATAGTGTGACATCGAAAGCTCCTTTCTCTGCATTAAAGGAACCGCTGATCAATTCGTCCCTGAGCGGCTAAAGCACTCAGGGCGGCATATTCACCGCGTCAACGGTCACTTTCTGGCCACGGAAGGTGGCCTTTTTACCCTGGCAGCCGGGTTATCCAGCTGCCAGGCCAGATTCAAGACACACTGGCCCCGTCAGCATGTCCCTGGCATCGTCCAGCCAGCACCAAATTGCCGAGGGCGAACAGGGTGAACAGCTGCGCCTGGTTCCTGGCCAGCCCCTTGTAGCGAACCTTCCGGTAGCCGAAGAGGTTCTTGATGACATGAAACGGGTGCTCGACCTTGGCGCGGATAGCTCCACATGCCGGTGTAGCCCGCGTCGCCGTATACCCGCGGGTCATCGTCCCGGACCAAATGGCCCGCCATGGTGACATCGGCAACATTGGCCGACGTGGCGGCGACACTGTGGGTCAGTCCGGTGACCGCATCGACACCGATATGGGCCTTCATGCCGAAGTAATACTGCTTACCCTTCCGGGTCTGCTTCATCTCCGGATCGCGTTGCTTGGCCTTGTTCTTGGTGGAGGGGGCCGCCGCCACGATGGTGGCGTCGACGATGGTACCCTCGCGCATGAACAGGCCCTTCTCGGCCAGGTGGGCGTTGATTTCCTCGAAGATCCGCTGGGTCAGGGCATGCTGCTCCAGCAGGTGACGGAAGCGCAGCAGCGTGGTCGCATCCGGCACACTCTCGATGGCCAGATCGATACCGATGAAGTCACGCATGGCCTGGCTGTCGTAGATGGCATCCTCCAGCGCTTCATCGGCCAGGGCATACCACTGCTGCAGGAAGTAAATGCGCAGCATGCGCTCCAGGCCAATGGGTGGTCGGCCTCGCTTGCCCACTGACTTCGGGAAGTAGGACGGCGACAGTGCTGCGATCAGCCGTTGCCACGGCACCAGCTTCTCCATCCTGGCAAGAAACCGCTCGCGGCGGGTGACCTTCTTCTTGTTCTGGTGCTCAGCCTGGGCGAATGAGATCTGTTTCATCGGAGTGGCTCTGTCAGCGGGTGTTGGACGACAGGTCAGATTTTACCTCGTCGGTGGCTATGAGGCAGCTCCGACGGGATTTATGCAGCGTTTCCCTAGCAGGAGAATCGCAGTGCAGGAAACAGCACAGCAGGGGAAGTTTGCATGGTGGCGCGGTATCGCGCTGTGGAAGAAAATTCTGGCGGGCCTGGCGCTGGGTATCTTGGCCGGGGCGTTGCTGGGCGAGACGGCCAGCATCTTCAAGCC
>NZ_JADCKK010000136.1:0-1303 GCF_014982935.1 Anaerotignum lactatifermentans
CTATGTATGGAACGGATAAACGCTGAAGGCATCTAAGCGTGAAGCCGCCCTCAAGATAAGATTTCCCATTCTTCGGAAGTAAGATCCCTTAAAGATAATGAGGTAGATAGGTTGGAGGTGTAAGCACAGTAATGTGTTCAGCTGACCAATACTAATAGATCGAGGGCTTGACCTAATAAAGATTTTATGATGAAAGTTTGATTGTATTCGGTTTTGAAGGTGCATAACCTTTACAGGAAGGCGGTCGAGTCCGCTGACCTCATAAATTGAAAATTTCCGGTGATGATGCGCTTAGGGGACACACCCGTTCCCATTCCGAACACGACGGTTAAGACCTAAGCGGTCGATGGTACTTGGTGGGAAGTTGCCTGGGAGAGTAGATGGTCGCCGGAATCCAATTTTCAATTACGGGGTGTGGCGCAGCTTGGCTAGCGCGCCTGATTTGGGATCAGGAGGTCGCAGGTTCGAATCCTGTCACCCCGAGTTTTATAATATGGTGGGTATGGCACAGTTGGTTAGCGCGCCAGATTGTGGCTCTGGAGGTCGTGGGTTCGAATCCCACTATCCACCCTTTTTTATGGGTCACTAGCTCAGTTGGTAGAGCACTGGACTTTTAATCCAGGTGTCTCGGGTTCGAGTCCCGAGTGACTCATTTCTTATTTTGCGCAGCCGTGGCGGAATTGGCATACGCGCTAGACTAAGGATCTAGTCCAGATTCTGGGTAGGGGTTCAAGTCCCCTCGGCTGCATATAGGATGTGCGCGAGTGGCTCAGTGGTAGAGCATCGCCTTGCCAAGGCGAGGGTCGCGAGTTCGAATCTCGTCTCGCGCTTTCTATTTCGTATCCTGCAATTATCGTATGATGGGCTATCGCCAAGCGGTAAGGCACAGGACTTTGACTCCTGCATTCGCTGGTTCGAATCCAGCTAGCCCAGGTCTCAAAAAAAGAAAGCGAAATAGCTTTATATAATGGGGTATCGCCAAGCGGTAAGGCAACGGATTCTGATTCCGTCATTCGCAGGTTCGAATCCTGCTACCCTAGTTTCGAGAGAAGAAAACTCTCTAAAAAATTTCATAATGGGGTATCGCCAAGCGGTAAGGCAACGGATTCTGATTCCGTCATTCGCAGGTTCGAATCCTGCTACCCTAGCTAAAAAGAGTCTGATTATCAGGCTCTTTTTTTTATTGGTGAATCCAATAAAAACCCCCGGCTATGCCGGGGGAATCAGTGAGCTTCAGCTTCAAGCAAAAACCTCCTATGCTATAATTATCTTGAGTCCGCCAAGACACAAGAAAGCATAGGAG
>NZ_JADCKK010000137.1:0-1273 GCF_014982935.1 Anaerotignum lactatifermentans
GTTATACTTGCCATGCGAGGATGCTCCTTTATGTATTTTTGTTTTGTGGTGATTCAAATATAACACAAAGTGAGCCTATCCTCGCTTTTTAAATATTCAGTTGTAACACATGTATTGTAATCCTACACACATTTTTGTATGTTATTTAGGGGTTTTTCTTGTTTTTTCCTGAAAAAAATGATAAAATATTTTGGTGAAATTTATTCAAGGAGGGTTATGAATGTCTGGACATTCTAAGTTTGCGAATATTAAACATAAAAAGGAAAAAAATGACGCTGCAAAAGGTAAAGTATTTACCATGTTGGGTAGAGAAATTCAGGTTGCAGTAAAAGCTGGCGGTCCTGATCCCGCAGTCAATGGCAAACTGCGTGATGTAATCGCAAAATGTAAATCTAACAATATGCCTAATGATACGATTGAAAGAAGTATCAAAAAAGCAGCTGGTAACGAAGAAGGCGTAGAATACGAATTGGTAACATATGAAGGCTATGGTCCCAGCGGTGTAGCAGTTATCGTAGAAGCGCTGACAGATAACAGAAACCGTGCAGCTGCTAATGTTAGAAATGCCTTTACAAAAGGTGGCGGCAACATGGGTACCAATGGCTGTGTATCTTTCATGTTTGATCAGAAAGGTCTGATCGTCATTGATAAAGAAGAAGTAGAAATGGATGAAGAGGAACTGATGATGGCTGCTCTGGATGCAGGCGCAGAAGACTTTGCTGCAGAAGAAGACAGCTATGAAATTACAACTTCTCCCGATGACTTCTCTGCAGTTCGTGAAGCACTGGAAGCAGCAGGCATTCCTATGGCAAGTGCAGAAGTAACAATGATTCCTCAGACATATACAGAATTGAAATCTGATGAAGATATTAAGAAAATGAACAAATTGCTGGATATGCTGGATGATGACGATGATGTACAGAATGTATATCATAACTGGGATGAGTGATCAAAATAGATGACATAGCCGCAAAGCCAGTAAAATCAAGGCTTCCAGCGGTTTTTGAGGGCGATTTTTGAAGCCCCAAAAAATCCAATTTTATAGATGACATAGCGTTTTTGGAGCTGAAAAACGATTTTGAGGCAGTGAGATGATAGAAAAAAATCTCACTGCCTTTTTTCGTTTCTGAACTCAAGTATGACTGCAAGACTAACTATTAAAAGTCAAGTCTAAAATAAAAGTTTTGGATGAATTGCAGAAATGCACTTCAGATATATTTGTACCTTGAAAATTGCATGACGAACAGAGTGTCATTGCCGGCACTCTGAAAGG
>NZ_JADCKK010000138.1:0-1270 GCF_014982935.1 Anaerotignum lactatifermentans
ATGCAGCGCAACGATCACACCGCGATTTCTCATATCGTCGCGGAAATGCAGCCTGCCGATATTGCCGATTTTGCCCGTTACGAGCCCGCCTATACGGTGTTGGCGTTGCTCATGCAGCTTCCCGAAGCGCAGCGTGGCCCTACGTTCGGCTACCTGGAAACGGAGCAACAGCGGGACATCGGTGAAAAAATGACCGATGAAGAACTCGCAAAACTGGCTGCCACGATGGATGCAGACGAGCGCGCTGACCTGTTCCACCTGGTGGCGCCAGGCAGGCAGCCTGCCATCCTGCGCCAACTATCGCAAAAAGAGCGCGATGACTTAACCAAGCTGGCCAGCTATGCCGAAGGCACGGCAGGGGCCGTCATGACCTCCGAGTATGTTTCCGTGCCGGTCACCATCGACGTGGCGGAAGCCTTGAGCCTGCTACGCGCCAGCGCGCCTGACGCCGAAACCATCTACCAGGTGTATTGCGTCGATAAAGAAGGCCGTTTGCAGGGCACCGTATCGCTACGCCAGCTGATTCTTGCGGCCCCCCACCAATGCGTGGAAGAACTAATGGTCTCGGAAGTGGTGTTTGCCTCCGTGGAAACGCCGCAGGAAGAAGTCAGCCGGCTGATTGCCCATTACGACTTGCTGGCGCTTCCCGTGATCAATGGTGGTGACCGCTTGGTGGGCATCGTGACCTACGACGACGCCATGGACGTGGCCGCGGAAGAAGCCACCGAAGACATGCACAAGGGGGTGTCGGTGGGCAAGCTGGAGGGCAGCCTGCGCTCGGTCAGCCTGTTCGAGCTCTACCGCAAGCGTGTGGTGTGGCTGGTATTGCTGGTATTCGCCAATATCTTCTCGGGTGCCGGTATCGCCTATTTCGAAGAAACCATCGAAGCCTACATTGCGCTGGTGTTCTTCCTGCCCCTGCTGGTGGATAGCGGTGGCAACGCAGGCTCTCAGGCGGCCACCCTGATGGTACGCGGCATGGCCACCGGCGATGTACGTACCCGCGATTGGGCCAAGCTGCTGGGTCGTGAAGTCGGCGTCGCCTTGGCGCTGGGGCTGACCATGGCACTGGCGGTGTCCGTGGTGGGTATTTTCCGCGCGGGCAGCGAAATAGCACTGGTCGTCGCGCTATCAATGGTGCTGATCGTCACGGTAGGTAGTCTAATCGGGATGATTCTGCCGTTCATTCTGCAGCGCTTCAAGCTAGATCCGGCGACCGCCTCGGCACCGCTGGTGACCTCGATTGCCGATGCGTCAGGCGTACTGATCT
>NZ_JADCKK010000139.1:0-1268 GCF_014982935.1 Anaerotignum lactatifermentans
TGGGAATCGCCATCACGATGGTGATGACGGTCAGCACCTTCATGACGATGTTCAGGTTGTTGGAGATCACGCTCGCGTAGGCGTCCATCGTGCCGGAGAGGATGTCGCTGTAGATGGCGCACATCTCCTGGGCCTGATGGACCTCGATCATGACGTCCTCCATCAGGTCCTCGTCCTCCTCATACAGCGTGATGAGCTTGCCGTGCATGATCTTGTTGAGCGTCACCTCGGCGGATTTAAGCGAGGTCGAGAAGTAGACGAGCGACTTCTCGAGCGAGAGCATCTGCAGGAGCTCCTCGTTGCGCATTGAGCCGTACAGGCGCGACTCGGTCTTATTGGTGAGCCGGTCGATGCGCCGCTGGTGGACCAGGTAGCTCGGGGAGATGCGCAGCAGCATCTGGAGCAGGAAGCTAGTGCGCATGCGGGTGTTGACCTGCCGTACGCGGCCGCTCGCCATGTCCTGGACGATCGGGCTCTCCTGAAGGCTGACGGTGACGATGATGTTCTCGTTGCGCAGGAAGATCGCGGAGATGGGCAGGGTGGTGTACTGCAGCATCGAGGGGTCCTGCATGTCCTCGACATCCTCTGCGCTGGGGTAGTCCACGATGACGAGCGTCTGGTTGACGTCCTCGTCGTAGTCGATGTGCGAGGTCTCCTCCTCGTCGAGGGCGGAACGGACGAACTCGGGCACGATGCCGACGGTCTGCTCAAGCCATGTGCGTTCCTCCGGCGTAGGTTCCACGACGTTGACCCAGCAACCTGATTCCGGCGCATCGATCTTGACGGTGATCCCATCCAACCCGGTCTTGTAGCATTCGACCATGGTGCCCCCTTTCGTGTTCGGAGATGCTGCGGGGCGCAGCGCTGCCGCGGACACGATACCGCATAGGGGCGGCGGGGGCGAGGAGGCGGGCGGCAGTATCAAGAAGACCTTACGGGTCCTTCACAGCACGGGGACAATGATGTCGGCTTGCCGCGGACGGGCGCCTGTCACGATGCGGCGTTCATGCTGCCGTGGGCGTAGGGGACGGCCACCGGGTCGACGGCCGATGCGCCGCGCTCGAGTAGCGCTGCGACGAGGTCCCCGTCGAGCTCGACGCCGTCCGCAACGGCGTCCCCGAGCGCCGGAAGCTCATCCGGCGCCGCCTCGACGCGAAGCGCCCCGCCGATGAGCCGCGCGCGCACCTGGCGGAGCCCCCGGTCATGCAGGAGGTCCTCGCAGGCTCGGACGACCTCCAGCTTGCGTGCGGTGAGCGCCTCGCCGCAGG
>NZ_JADCKK010000014.1:0-60785 GCF_014982935.1 Anaerotignum lactatifermentans
TTAACTTTTTATAAATCACCTGTCTGCGATATTTAGGTGCAAAAACAATATGATATTTGCATCTCCATTTGGAATGTGATAAACTTCTTATGTCATTCATTGACAAAACCTCCTGCTTCTATAATTTTGGTTGCCAGACCATTTTCATTATAACGCAGGAGGTTTCTTTCTTATACTAAAGTATTTTTACCTACCCCCAGTTGAACTGGGGGTTTTGTCATACCTGTTCGGCGTACAACAAAAAGCTGAAATCCTTAACAGAGGATTTCAGCTTTCTTATTTTTACGGAGATTTTATTGGGTATGTTTTCTTAAAGGAAATTCGCTTATGTATACTAACCTTTCTTTTTTTCTTACAGCTCTCCCAGCACTTCTCCCATGCGCTTCATACCCACTTCGATTTTATCATCGGTGAGTCCCGCGAAGCTGAGGCGCACATGACTGCCTGTTCCCTCTTCGATGAAGAACTGACTGCCGGGAGAAACCAGCACATTTTTCTCCAATGCCCGATTGCAGAACACTTCCGCATCCACCCCATCAGGCAGACGCACCCACAGGCTCACACCTCCATCGGGCAGAGCGAAAGACGCACCTTTTGGCAAAAGATACTTCTTTGCCATGGAAACAGCTTTCCGATACTTGCCGCTGCCATACTGGCGCACCTGTTTTCCATGGGCTTCCCAGCCATTGACCCGGAGATATTCCTCCAAGGACTTCTGGATGAACCCAGATGTGGAAATATCCGTGGTATACTTGGCTTCCATAACCGCATGACGGACTTTCTTTGGCAGTACCATCAACCCCATACGCAGACCGGGCATGAGAATTTTGGAAAAACTCTTGATGTAAATGACGCGATTCTTATAGTCCAATGCTTTCAGAGGAAGGGGGATTTCCCTGCTGTAATGGAAATCGTAAAAGTCATCTTCCTCAATGATATAGGTATCGTATTTTTCCGCCAATTCCAGCAGGCGGCGTTTTTTCTCCATGGAATAAGAAACGCCTGTGGGTGTCTGGAAATATGCCATCATATAGATAAAACGAGGATGGTACAGCTTCAGATAGTTTTTCAGGGCTTCCATCTCCATGCCGTCCGCTTCCATGGGAATACCCACCAGTTTTGCCCCTCTGGACAGGAAGGCACCTGCCGCACCATAGAAAGTAGGGCTTTCCACAAAAACCACATCTCCATACCGCAAAATGGCTTTGGACATGATATCAATACCCTGCTGGGCACCGGAAATAATCTGCAAATGTTCCGCCGCCGTATGGATACCAAAAGACGCCAGATAACGGCAGAGTTCCTCTCGCAGGGGCAGATAGCCCATACTGTCCGTATAACGAAAGGCACCGCCTTTTTCCCGCTCCAACACTGTATCAAAGGCTTTTTTGAAGGCATCCACAGGAAACAGTTCGTTTGGCAGGGATGACAATGTGAAGTTGATGGCATGTTCCAGCGCAGGTGTTTTTTCAAACAATTGCAGATTTCGTCTTGCCACAGGCTCCGGCACCTTTTCCACGGGCAAAGGGGAAATATAAGTGCCGCTGCCCACTCGAGAGTAAACCATCTGCTTCTGTTCCAAATATTTATAAGCCGTTACCACCGTCACCGTATTGACACCGAAATGGGCAGCCATTTTCCGAATGGGCGGTAATTTGCTATCCGCAGGCAAAAGCCCATCTGCCGCCAAAGCGCCAATGGCGTCGGCAAGCTGGCGATACATCGGCACTTCTGATTCCTTATCCAGTTGTATCTGAAAAATCTCATCCATACTTCCACCTTCTTTCTATCTCAAACCAAAAAGAAACCGGAAATTTCTGTTTCTTCCAAAATTTCCGGCTGTTTTCTATTTCAATACTGTTTTCTGCCTGACGCGCCGGGGATGCCCATGGCTTCCCGATACTTGGCTACGGTTCTGCGGGAAATCTGCACACCTTGTGCCACCAGTTTTTCCGTCAGTTCCCGGTCGCTGAGAGGATGGGTCTTATCCTCGCCGTCAATGATGTCCGCCAGCTGTTTCTGCACACTGCTGGCAGATACGCTCTGATTGCCATCGGTGACAACGGCTTTGGAAAAGAAATCACCCAAGGCAAATACCCCTTTGTCGCATTGGAGATATTTATCCTTTACGGCACGGCTGATGGTGGACTCATGCACCTGCATTTTTTCTGCCACATCCACCATGCGCAAAGGCTTCAGTGCTCCATTGGGAGAAAGGAAAAATTCCCGCTGCACTGCCACAATCTGTTTTGCTGTTTCCAGCAAAGTGGATTCCCGTCTGCCTACACACTGGACTGCCCATTCTGCCTGCCGCAGTTTCTGGGCAACATATTCCTTGGTATCTTTAGAAGGGTCATCCTTCAAAATCTGCCGATAGGAGGGGCTGATAAACAGTCTTGGCACCAGAGAACTGTTGACACTCACCAAAAGCTCTCCCCCTCTGCGTTCCACAAACACATCGGGCACCACATATTCCACCGGGCGGTCATTGGCAAAACCGCTGCCGGGCTTTGGTGCACAGCTGCGGATCTCCGCCAAGGCTTCCGCCATTTCTTCCATAGATATATGCAGCTTCTTGGCAATATAGGAGATGCGGTTTTTGGCAATATCCGCCAAATAATTCTCCACAATGTTCTGGGCTGCCACAGAAGCGCCTTTCTGCATGAGCTGTATCTTCAGACATTCCTTCAGATCTCTGGCACCTACGCCGGGCGGGTCAAGCTTCTGCATATGCCCCAGAATTTTTTCTGCGCACTGCTCACTCAGATGGTAACGCTCCATGGCTGCTTCTAAGGCGTCTGTTTCCAGATAGCCGCTTTCTTCTGTGCTTTCTGCCAGAAAACTCAGCACTTTTTTCTCCTTTTCACATACAGGCAAAAGATGGATTTGGAAAAGCAGGTATTCCCTAAGGCTCTGGGCTTCCTTTTTGCCATAGCGCAGGTCTTCCCGTTCTTTTTCGTTATCCATTTCTGTCTGGTAAAAGCCTCTGTTCTGCTCATCACTTTCCTGAAGCCACTCCAGTTTTTGCAGCAGTTTTTCGTCCTCCGGCAAAAGAGGGCGTTCCTCCGACCAGTCCAGCAGAGGATTTTCTTCCGCCACTTCCCGAATGTATTCTGATAACGCCAGAGTATTCATCTGCAATATCTCAACGGACTGCTGCATCCGCTGGGAAAGAATCTGCTTTTGCTGTATTTGCAGCGAAAGATCCATATCCTCCGCCTCCTTCCCTCTATACTTTGATTTCATTGTAACACAGGGGAATTTGAGTAGCAAGTTTTATGCCATTGTTTTACATTTCTGTGAGAACAATGGCAGTTTTTTTGTAAAACATTACAGTTTTCCAGCTGAAATGTTGGTAATAAATTATCATTTACAATTATAGATAATAATAGTACACTTTAGGGGAAGAAAATATTTTGGATACAAACTAACTGGGAATTGATTTTGCAAAATGCGATTCTTTCCTAATTAAATACATCTTAAAATTTGATGTAACAAAACACATATTTTGCTTAAAAAAGCATTTTTCCCGTTTTTTTGGCAAAAAAATGTTGTGAATTTCTTATTTTTGTATTAAAATATTGCTGTTATATATAGCTATATTTTTATAAAGTATAACCAAACCAAGCGTTTCCAGCCAAATGCTTGTCTTTTGTGCTGTAAACGCAAAAATCACTTGACAGAGGGGGATAATATGCAAGCTTTAACGTTCAAACGTGGAGTTCACCCGCCCGATGGAAAAGCTCTGTCCGCAGAGCAGCCCATTCAGGTGATACTCCCCAAAGAAAACTCTGAGTTGTTCTACCCTATGTCCCAGCATATCGGGGCTCCTTGTGAACCTCTGGTAGCAGTTGGCGACCATGTAAAAGTAGGACAGAAAATCGCTGAATCACCTGCATTCATGTCTTCTCCCATCTTTGCCAGCGTATCTGGTGAAGTTGTGGACATTAGACCCATGCTGGTACCCGGCGGTGCAACTGTAAAATCCATCGTTGTCAAAAACGACGGCAAGATGGAAGAAATCGAAGGTCTGAACCAGGGCAGAGATTACACAACCATGTCCAACGAAGAAATTCTGGCAGCTATCAAAGATGCCGGCGTTGTTGGTCTGGGTGGTGCGGGCTTCCCCACACATGTAAAACTGAACCCTCCCAAAGACACACCGATCGATCACATCCTCATCAACGCAGCTGAATGTGAACCTTACCTCACATGCGACTACCGTCTGATGCTGGAAGAACCCGAAAGAATCGTAAAAGGTCTGCAGATCATGCTGAAACTGCACCCCGGTGCAAAAGGCGTTATCGGTATCGAAATGAACAAGCCCAAAGCTATTGAATCCATGACAAAGGCTTGTGAAGGCATCGACAACATCACTGTTCAGCCTCTGGTGACCAAATTCCCTCAGGGTTCTGAAAAACACCTGATCTATGCGATCACAAAGAGAGAAGTAAAATCCGGTGCACTGCCTGCAAGCGCTGGCTGTATCGTAGACAACGTTGATACCGTTGTTGCGATCGAAAGAGCAATCTGTAAAGGCAGACCTCTGATGAGAAGAATCGTAACTGTTTCCGGTAAAGGTATCAAAAACCCTGGTAACTACAAGATCAGAATCGGTATGACACTGAGAGATCTGGTAGACGCTATCGGCGGTTTCAACGAAGGCGCAAACGCTCCTGTGAAACTGATTGCCGGCGGTCCTATGATGGGTCCTACCCTGTATACTCTGGATGTTGCTTCCGTTAAGACCACTTCTGGTCTCTTGTGCTTCACACAGGAAGAAGCTTACATTCCTGAAGAAAGAAACTGTATCCGTTGCGGTAAATGCGTAGAACATTGCCCTATGGGTCTGCAGCCTTTCCTGCTGAATGCGTGCGCACTGAAAGGCGACGGCGAAGGTTTCGTAAAACATCACGGTCTGGATTGTATCGAATGTGGTTCTTGTTCTTACGAATGTCCCGCAAAACGCCAGCTGGCACAGTCCATCCGCGCAACTAAGAAAATCGAAGCAGGCAAAAAAGCTGCCGCAGCCGCTGCTGCAAGAGCAAAAGCGGAAGCTGAAGCAAAAGCCAAAGCTGAAAAGAACTGAGAAGGGGGAGAGTAAAGAATGGCTAATTTTGTAGTATCCGGTACCCCTCATGTGCGTTCTAAAGAATCCATTCAGAGCATCATGCGTGACGTTATCATCGCGCTGATTCCTGCAACAGCGATGGGTATCTATTTCTTCGGTATTCCTGCATTGATCCTGATCGCAGTTTCCATCGTAGCCAGCGTTTTCTTCGAATGGCTGTATCAGAAACTGCTGAAAAAACCTGTAACTATCAGTGACCTGTCCGCAGTTGTAACAGGTCTGCTGCTGGCAATGAACCTGCCCGCAAGCGCTCCTATCTGGGTGCCTATCGTTGGTGCAGCATTCGCTATCATTTTTGCAAAACAGCTCTTTGGTGGTCTGGGTCAGAACTTCATCAACCCTGCACTGGCTGGTAGAGCATTCCTGTTGGCTTCTTATCCTACAGAAATGACATCCTGGACAGCACCCGTTGGTTTCAGCGGCGCTGATGCAGCAGCAGTTGCAACACCTCTGGCTACACTGAAAACAGGTGCTATGCCCGACGCAAGTCTGACAGACGTAATCCTGGGTACAAACATCGGCGGTTGTATCGGTGAAACATGCGCTGTTGCACTGATCATCGGCGGTATCTACCTGCTGGTAAAACACGTTATCAGCTGGAGAATCCCTGTACTGTACATCCTGACAGTATTCGTACTGACCGCTGCTATCGGCAGAAAAGGTCTGCGCGTACCTGTTTATGAAATCTTCACCGGCGGTCTGATGCTGGGTGCTTTCTTCATGGCAACTGACTATGCATCTTCCCCCGTTACACCGAAAGGTCAAATCATCTTTGCCATCGGTTGTGGTATCATCACCACTCTTATCAGAATCTTCGGTGGTTACCCTGAAGGCGTATCCTACTCTATTCTGATTATGAACCTGGCTGTACCTCTGATCGAAAGATTCACAGAACCTAAGATCTTCGGTGCACTGCCCAAAGTGAAGGAGGCGAAAAAAGCATGAACACAAAAGAAGTAGTAAAACCTGCAGTTGTGCTTCTGCTTATTTCCGCAGTTGCTGCGGCTTGCCTGGGTGCGGTATCTGAAATCACAGCAGAACCCATCGCACTGCAGAACGAAAAAACACTGAACGAATCCATGCAGGCAGTTATGCCTGAAGCATCCAGCTTTGAACAGCTGACAGATGCAGAACTGACAGGCACAATCACTGCTGTTTACCAGGCTGACAACGGCGGCTATGTTCTGACAACAGAACCCGGCGGCTTTGGCGGCGCTGTAAAAACAATGGTTGGCGTTGGCGCTGACGGTGTGATCACTGGTCTGCGTGTAACTGGCCACTCCGAAACACCCGGTCTGGGCGCAAAAGCAACAGAACCCGATTTCTATGAACAGTTCACCGGCAAATCCGGCAGCGTAGCTGTTACAAAAGACGGCGGCGAAATCGTGCCCATCACAAGCTCCACCATTACTTCCAGAGCTGTTTGTGCTGGTGCACAGGAAGCTTTGGACTGGGTCGCAGCGAACGGAGGTGCTAACTAATGGCTAACCCTATCAAAATCCTGAAAAATGGTATCATCAATGAAAACCCTACCTTTGTACAGGTTATCGGTATGTGTCCTACACTGGCTGTTACCAGCTCCGCCATCAACGGTATCGGTATGGGTCTTTCCACAACAGCAGTACTGATTTTTGCGAACTTGTTCGTATCCCTGCTGAGAAAAGTAATTCCCGATAAAGTAAGAATCCCTTGCTTCATCGTAGTTATCGCAACATTCGTTACAATCATCGAATTTATGCTGAAAGCATATCTTCCTGCTTTGAACGCATCTCTGGGTCTTTACATCCCTCTGATCGTTGTTAACTGTATCATTCTGGCCAGAGCAGAAGCATTCGCTTCCAAAAACGGTCCCATCGCTTCTGTATTCGACGGTATCGGTATGGGTCTTGGTTTCACAATCGCTCTGGGTGTTCTGGGTCTGGTTCGTGAATTCATCGGTTCTGGTACTCTGTTTGATATCACTGTACTGCCTGAAGCATTCCCCAGAACTCTGCTGTTCGTTATGGCTCCCGGTGCGTTCTTCACACTGGCTTGCCTGATGGCTGCACTGAATCACTTCAGAAACAAGAAAAAAGCATAAGGAGGGGTAGAGAATGTATCTGATTTTGTTATTATTAGCCGGGATCTTCGTAAACAACTACGTTTTGTCCCAGTTCTTAGGCATCTGCCCATTCCTCGGCGTTTCTAAAAAAGTAGACACCGCAGCCGGCATGGGTATGGCCGTAATCTTCGTTATCGTATTGGCCTGTGCAGCTTCTTGGTTGGTTTATAACCTGATCCTGGTTCCTCTGCACATCGAATACCTGTATAACATCGCGTTCATTCTGGTTATCGCATCCCTGGTACAGTTTGTAGAAATGTTCCTGAAAAAAGCAGCTCCTGCTTTGTATCAGGCACTGGGCGTATTCCTGCCCCTGATCACAACAAACTGTGCAGTACTGGGTGTTGCCGTACTGAACATGCAGAAGGGTTATTCCTTCATCGAATCCATCTTCAACGGTATCGGCGGCGCTGCTGGTTTCGCACTGGCAATCGTACTGTTCGCTGGTATCCGTGAAAGAATCGCAGACAACGATACACCTAAGGCTTTCGACGGTTTCCCTATGGCTCTGGTAACCGCTGGTCTGATGTCTATCGCTTTCCTGGGATTCTCCGGTCTGATCAAACTGTAATGCAAGGAGTGTGACAAAAATGGACATTATGAATATTGTATACCCGATCCTGAGTATCGGTGGCCTTGGTGTTGTTTTTGGTGCAGGCCTTGGCATTGCCGGCGAGGTCTTCAAAGTAGACGAAGATCCCAAGATCGGCCAGATTTTGGAAGTACTGCCCGGCGCTAACTGCGGTGGCTGTGGCTTCCCCGGTTGTAGTGGTTGTGCTGCTGCAATCGCTGCTGGTTCTGCTCCCGTTAACGCTTGCCCTGTTGGCGGCGCTGCTGTAGCAGAAAAAGTAGGTGCAATCATGGGTATCGAAGCATCCGCTTCCGAACCTGTAGCTGCATTCGTAAAATGCGGCGGCACTTGCGAAACAGCAAAAATGAAATACGACTACTTTGGTATTGACGACTGTAACATGGCTGTACAGCTGGCTGGCGGCGGCGCTAAGAGCTGCACATACGGCTGTCTGGGTCTGGGCAGCTGTAAAAAAGCTTGTGCTTTCGGCGCAATCGAAATCATCGACGGCGTTGCAGTAGTAGATAAAGATAAATGTGTAGCTTGTGGTAAATGCGTATCTGCTTGCCCGAAACACATCATCGAACTGCTGCCTGCTAAGAAGAAAGTAAAAGTACAGTGTTCTTCCAAAGATGTTGGTAAGAATGTAATGCAGGTTTGCTCCACAGGTTGTATCGCATGTAAGATCTGTGAAAAGAACTGTCCTTTCGATGCAATCCATGTAATCGACAACGTGGCTGTTATCGATTACAGCAAATGTAAATCCTGCGGCATCTGCGCAAACAAATGCCCGAAAGGCGTTATCACAGGTAAGAGACCTGCTGCTCCCGCTGCTGAAGCAAAACCCGCAGCACCCGCTGCAGCTGCTGCTCCTAAAGCAGAAGCTCCTGCTGCTGAAGCACCTAAAGCAGAAGAAAAACCTGCTGAATAATCCAAAACAGCAAAACGGTGAAGTCTTTGACTTCACCGTTTTTTTATGCCCTTATACCCCTTCCAAACCGAAAGCTGGAACCCTGAACATACACAGGTTCCGGCTATTTCATTTTTAAGAGTTGGTGTCTTCCCATACATCCGCTTTGCTTTTTTCCGCTGCCACTTGCCCCGCCTTTTCCATAGGGTTCTGCCTCCGTCCCTTTTCTTTGTCAAAAAGCGCCGCCTTTCGTCATTTTCTCAAGGAAATCAACGGTTTTCACCCTGTTTTTTTATGTTTTGTTCCCTTTACCCCCTTGTCAAAATATGATATACTTTTGGAAATAACACAGGAGGACAATCACATGAAAGGACGTTCACAAAACATTTGGGTTTTGATACTGCTGCTGCTGGCTGGCGTTGTGCTGGGCGGGTTTTTGGCACAGCTTCTGAGCGGTTACCCTGCCTTGAGTTGGCTCGGTTATGGCAAAAGCTTCGGGCTTACCTCTCCTTTGGTGTTGGATTTAGGCGTGCTGACATTGCAATTTGCTTTTACGGTACGTTTTACCATCGCCGGTATTCTGGGTATCGTCCTTGCTTTTTTTATTTATCGCAAAATTTAAACAGATCCAGCCGTCTGTTTCGGGGAAATGCCACGGGAAGGACGGTTTTTTTCTGTCGTTTTTTGCGCGGAAATTTTCTGGTTTTTCCTAATTCCAATGGCTTTTTTATTGAAAATTCCGCAAAAAAAAGGTATTATAAAATGTAAGGCTTTTTCAGGAAAGAAAAATCAATTCTGGTTTTTTATGATAGAAAGGGGTTAATTGAATTTATGTTTTCCAAAGATATGGGTATCGACTTGGGTACCGCTAATACACTGGTTTATATGCGTGAAAAAGGCATCATCGTCAACGAACCTTCCGTTGTAGCCATCAACGTGCAGACAAAAGAAGTGCTGGCTGTTGGCAATGAAGCAAAAGAAATGATCGGACGTACACCCGGCAACATCGTTGCCATCCGTCCCATGAAAGACGGCGTTATCGCAGACTTCGACGTAACACAGGCTATGCTGCGTTACTTCATCAATAAGGCTTATGTGCGCTCCATGTTTGGCCCTAAGCCCCGCATCGTTATCTGCGTACCTTCCGGCGTAACAGAAGTAGAAAAAAGAGCTGTACTGGAAGCAGCCATTGCTGCCGGCTCCAAAGATAAAGACACTTACCTCATCGAAGAACCCATGGCTGCATCCATCGGCGCAGGTCTGCCCGTTGCAGAACCTACCGGCAGCATGGTCGTAGACATCGGCGGCGGTACCAGCGAAGTGGCAGTCATTTCCCTGGGCGGCATCGTTACCAGCACATCCCTGCGCGTAGCCGGTGATGCTCTGGACAACGCCATCGTGGGCTACATCAAACGGGAATTCAACCTGGCCATCGGTGACAGAACCGCAGAAGAAATCAAAATCACCATCGGTTCCGCTTACCCTCTGGAACAGGAAGAAAAAATGGAAATCCGCGGTCGCGACCTGCTTTCCGGTCTGCCTAAGACCATCGAAGTCAACTCCGTACATGTACGTGAAGCACTGAGCGAACCCGTATCTTCCATCATCGAAACCATCAAACAGACACTGGAAGCAACGCCTCCCGAACTGGCTGCTGACGTTATGGAATATGGCATCACTTTGACAGGCGGCGGCGCACTGCTGCGCGGTCTGGATGAACTGATCACATCCGAAACAGGCATGCCCGTTCATGTGGCAAACGAACCACTGAACTGCGTTGCTATGGGTACTGGTCTGGTGCTGGAACACATCGATACACTGAAAAACGTATTGATCTCCCCCAGAAAAGCATTGTTCTAAGAATCTGAAATCATCGTGAAGGAGCGTTTCAATTGTTTTCCTTTTTTGAAAAATACAAAAAGTTCATATTCACTGGTGCCATCATCCTTTTGACCGTATTGGCGCTGGTGACAAGCGGAAAAAAGCTGAATGCCACCATTTTTGAAAGTGCCCTCGGCTTTGTTGTGACGCCCTTCCAGGATATTACTTCCGGCATTGGCAGATGGGTGGAAAACACCACCTCTGAACGCCGGGAGCAGGAAGAAATTCTGGCGGAAAACGAAAGCCTGCGGGAACAGGTGGCATCCCTGCAAGCAGACAACACCCGTCTTTCTCTTTATGAAAAAGAGAACGCAAAACTTTCCGCACTGCTGAAGATTGCCCAGAAATACCCCGAATACAACACTTTCGGCACTACCATCATTGCCAAGAACCCCGGCAGCTGGTATGACGTATTCACCGTAGACAAAGGCACTTCCGACGGCGTGGAAGCCAACATGGTACTGGCTGCGCCGGAAGGTCTGGTGGGCAAAATCATTGAAAGCGGCGCCACATACGCCAAAGGTCAGTCCATTCTGGACAGCCGCAGCTCTGTGCCTGCCATGAGCGCCCGTACAGGGGACTTAGGTGTTGTGAAAGGGGATTACACCCTCATGAACAACGGGCTGTGTAAAATGGAATATATCGACGCAGAGGCGGAAATCGCTGTAGGGGATGAAATCGTCACTTCCCATCTGAGCGATGTTTATCCGCCGGGACTGACCATCGGTCGTGTGAAAGAAATCAAAAACGACACCAACGGTCTGACCCGTTATGCCATCATCGAACCAGCAGTAGACCTGAAACATCTGGATACCCTGCTGGTCATTGACAAAACAAACACCCGTACCGTTTCTCCCGGTGATCTCTCTGTTTCCACAGATATTCCTGCTACAGAGCCGGAAACAGAAGAAGAACCTCTCACCGAAACGGATGAAACCGAAACCACTGACACCGGCAATCCACCGGATGAAGAAACACAGACAAACAGCAATTCGGAGGCTGACACAAATTGAGAATTTTATTGACAGGTATTCTTATTTTCGTCAACTTCATACTGCAGACCACATTGCTCCCGTATATTTCCATTGGGGGCATTCTGCCTAATACGGCGCTGATCATCGTGGTTTCCTATGCCCTGCTCCGGGGCAGCACAGAAGGCGCCATTGTGGGCTTTTTCAGCGGTCTGCCCATTGATATTTTCTTCGGTACATCCTTTGGGTACTATACCCTGCTCTTCCTCCTTGCCGGTCTTTTGATTGGTCGGAGCCAGAAGGATTTCTACCGGGAAAATTATCTGCTGCCCATCATCATCTGTTCACTGGCAGCCATCGTATATGAAAGCATTATTTTCATCACCGGTTTTTTCCTTCAGGGAAATACCACGGTGCTGTATTTTCTGGTGCGTCTGGCGCTGCCGGAAGCCGTTTACACAGCGGTTGTCACCATTCCCATTTACCGTCTGCTCTTTGGCATCAACGAATGGCTGGAGTTAAAGGAAAAATACAAGTATCGGCTGTTTTAACAAAACCTGCCTGCCATGAAGGAGGTTCCTATGCGTAAATATTGGGAACATTTTTTAGATCTATGCAAAAGCAGAATATTTGTCGTATTGTGCGGGATTTGTCTGCTTTTTTTCATATTGCTCGTCCGTCTGTTTCTTTTGCAGATCGTCAACGGGAAGGAATACAATGAGTCACTGCTCACCAGCGTATCCAAGGAGGTCAACGTGCCCGCACCCCGCGGCAACATCTACGACCGCTACGGCAGACCACTGGCAGTAAACAAAGTGGCTTATTCCGTACAGATTGACGACAGCATCACACCGGATCTGACTGCTTACCGCGCAGACCTGATTCGTGACCTGCTGGATACCCTCTTTGCTTCCGGCACAGAAGCCAATGACGCCCTGCCTATTTCCAAATCTACCCCTGCCACATTCACCTTTGAAGGGGATGAAAAAGAACAGGAAGAAGCGGAAGAAGCATGGAAAACAGAAATCGGTCTGGATCGGAAACAAATGGATTATACTGCTGACGAATGTCTGAATTATCTCTACGAAAAGTATGAGGTGCCCGAAGACTACACCACTGCGCAAAAACGCATGTATGTCTACTACGACCTGACCCTTTCCGACAAGAGCCTCATGTGTCTGACACTGGCGCAGAAGCTGACGGAATTCGGCGAAACTATCATTGATGACATTCCGCTGGATACGGAATATCCTTATTCCTTCCAGTTCGGCGGCAGCAAGACAAAAGAAGAAAACTGGAAGCTTTCCTTCCTTATGGAGGATGAACAGCTTTCCTATGATTCTCTGGAAACACTGGATTATCTGCGGGACTTCTTCGGCTTCCCCGAATACCTGCCTGACGATCTGGTGAGAAAAGCCGTGGGCATCCGTAATTCCCTTTACGAAGTGCGGTATCAGAAATATCAGTCTGTGACCATTGCCACAGAAATCAGTGACAAAACACTGGCTTATGTAGAAGAAAATCAGGATGTATTCCCCAATGTGGTCATCAGTACCGTTTCTCTGCGAGAATACCCCAACGGGGAACATTTCTCACAAATCATCGGCTATATCCGCCAGATGACCGAGTCTGACATCGCTTTGTATCAGGACATCGTCGACGCAGAAGGCAATCCTGTTTACAGCTCCACAGATATTGTCGGTCAGGCTGGTATCGAAAAGCTCTACGAGCAGGATCTGAACGGCACCGACGGCAAGATCACCATTGAAGTCGACAAAGAAGGCCGCCGTATGAGCACCATCAGCTCCACAGACCCCATCCCCGGCAAAGATGTTTACCTGACCATTGACAGTGAACTGCAGTCCATTGCTTACACTTCTTTGGAAAACGCTTTGCGGGATGTACTGCTCAACCGCCTCTCTTCCGGCGGGAAATACGGTATTTCCACCACGGAACTTTTCACCACTATGGTCAATGCCAACCATATTTCTTCTTCCCTGATGCTTTCCGCACAGGAAGGAACGGTACAAAAATCACTGGTAGACCGCTGCAAGGCTTCTGTCCCTGATTTCTCCGTGGACAACGAAAACGCAGTGGAAATCCTCCAGACCTTCCTGGCTGATGGGCTCACAAACGGCAATGTTTCCGCTCAGGAACTGCTGATCTGCATGATCGAGCAGGAAAGAGTGCCTGCCACACCGGAAGAAACAGAAGCTGTGAAAAACGGTTCTCTGTCCCCTTCCTCCTTCGTCATCCGTAAACTGGAAAGCGGCGAAATGAGCCCCGCTGACACTGCCCTTGACCCTTGTACCGGGTCTGTGGTGGTTTCTGAAGTAGACAGCGGTCAGGTGCTGGCACTGGTAACCTATCCTTCTTATGACAACAACCAGCTGGTCAATACCTTCAACAACAGCTACTATAACCAGCTGCTGGAAGACACCAATACACCTTTGGTTAACCGTCCGCTGAAACAGAAAAAAGCGCCCGGTTCCACATTCAAAATGGTTTCCGCTATGGCTGGTCTGGAAACCGGCACCATCACCCCTTCCACCGTCATCACGGACAAAGGGGTATTCAAAGACGCCGGTACTCCCTGGGCGCGCTGCTGGATCTACAGCAATAACGGCGGTACCCATGGCTCCATCAATGTTGCACACGCTTTGGAAGTGTCCTGTAACTACTTCTTCTATGAACTGGGTTACCGCATGGGCAACGCGGAAAACGGCACCACAGCCCAGTCCATTGCCACACTGAACGAATACATGGCAGGCTTCGGTCTGAACTCTGTCACCGGCATTGAACTGGAAGAATACGGTCCTACTATGGCATCTCCTTACTACAAGGAACGTACCATCAAAACATATAACCCCGACGCTACCAGCAGCCAGACTCGCTGGACAGACGGGGATACCATCCGTGCCTTCATCGGTCAGTCCATCAACAGCTACACACCTGCCCAGATGAACCGCTACATTGCCACACTGGCAAACGGCGGCACATTGTACCAGTATCATCTGGTGGACAAAGTGGTCAACCCCGACGGCACCATATACGAAGAAAAAGACGAAGTCATCGAAAACCAGATGGATCTGAAGGAAGAAAATCTGGCAGCCGTTTACGAAGGGATGTATCTGGTTGCCAACGGCGAAAAAGGTACCATGCGTACCGCCTTCAAAGATCTGCCCGTCACGGTGGCAGCAAAGACAGGTACCGCTCAGGAAGACCTGTCCCGCAGCTCCCATACATGGCTGGTATGCTTCGCGCCTTACGAAGACCCCCAGATCGCCATCACCGTCATGATCCCCTTTGCCGAGAACTACGGTTCTCCCGCGCCAAAGGTTGCATCTGCCATCATCACGGAATATCTGGGACTGGATTACACACCGACAAACACCAATATGAAAACCGTATTGGATCAGTAATATTTTCAGGAGGGGAACTATGAATCAGGAAAACTATGTCATCTTCAAAGGAACCAAGGACGGCGTAACGGTACTGTTTCAGCCGGACGTTCCTTTTGAGGAACTTTGCACACAATTGGAACAGAAAGTAGAAGAAGCAGGGAAATTCTTCGATAATGTGAAAACATCTCTGGCCTTCAAAGGCAGAAGCTTCACCGAGGAGGAGGAAGAAAAACTGCTGCAGATCATCGCAGAACGCACCACCATGCGCATCACATTCGTGAAAACAGAAAACAACGAACTGAAGCAGATTTCTGAACTGCTGGAAAAAGACATCCGCGCATTCAACCTGACCAAATTCCACAGAGGCTCTCTGCGCAACGGTCAGAAAATCGAATTCGACGGCAGCGTTGTGGTGGTCGGCGATGTAAATCCAGGTGCGGAAATCAAAGCCACAGGCAACATCATCGTTCTGGGTCAGCTCAAAGGCATGGCACATGCTGGCTGCAAAGGCATGACAGACGCTTTTGTCACTGCCGTTTACATGGCGCCGGTACAGCTGCGCATTGCGGACATCATCACACGTTTTCCTGAAGAAAACAAACACGGTCCCAAGCCGCCCGAATACGCTTTCGTCAAAGACGGTCAGATTTTCGTCATGGCTTTGTCGTAATTTGGGAAAACAAATTACTTTTTGCTAAAAAATTTTCGTGCAAATTCAGGATATATTTGTTAAAATACAGATATATATGATATTTTCGTATGGGCAAAGAGATTTGAGGCTCTTTTGCCTGTCCCTGTCGCTTTGACAGGAACCATATTCGATTTAAGTAAAAAACTAGGGGGATATGATCCATGAGTGAAGTAATTGTAATCACCAGCGGCAAAGGCGGCGTTGGGAAAACCACCACCAGTGCAAACCTTGGCTGCGGTCTTGCCATTCAGGGCAAAAAGGTCGCTTTGGTAGACGCAGATATCGGTCTGCGTAATCTGGACGTTGTCATGGGGCTGGAAAACCGCATTGTATACGATCTGGTAGATGTGGTAGAAGGCAACTGCCGTCTGAAACAGGCGCTCATCAAAGATAAACGTTATGAAGGTCTGTTCCTGCTGCCTGCGGCGCAGACACGGGACAAAGACGCAGTTTCTCCTGAACAGATGCAGAAACTGTGCGAAAACCTGAAAGAAGAAGGATTTGACTATATCCTCATCGACTGCCCTGCCGGCATCGAACAGGGGTTCAAAAATGCCATTGCCGGCGCTGACCGTGCCGTTGTAGTCACCACACCGGAAGTATCTGCTGTTCGTGACGCTGACCGTATCATTGGTCTCTTGGAAGCAAATGGTCTGAACAACCCTACCCTCATCGTAAACCGCCTGCGTATCGATCTGGTAAAACGCGGCGAAATGATGAACATTGAAGACGTAACAGAGATCCTTGCCGTGGATATTCTGGGCGTGGTTCCCGATGACGAAACCATCGTTATCGCAACCAACAAAGGGGAACCCGCTGTCAGCAACGAAGAATCCCGCGCAGGACAGGCTTACCGCAACATCGTACGCCGCATCATGGGCGAAGATGTACCTCTGATGACCTTCGAGGAAGAACCGGAAACATTTATGGATAAGCTGAAAAAGCTGTTCCGCCGTTAATCCCCAGGTTTGGAAAGGAGTGTCACGATGGATTTCTTTAGCTTTTTTAAGAAAAAATCCGCACCGCCTTCCGGCAGTGTGGCAAAAGACAGACTGAAACTGGTGCTGGTACACGACCGCGTCAACTGCTCCTCTCAGGTACTGGAAATGCTGAAAACAGACATCATCAAAGTCATCTCCAACTACATGGAAATCGACGATGAAGAACTGGATATCCAGATCACCCAGACCGAATCTGATGACAAGAACGGTACCGTTCCTGTACTGTATGCCAATATTCCCATTAAGAGCATGCGCAAAGTCAACCAGGACTAATTGAAACAAACACAAAAAAACAAAGCCGGGGAACCTGAGCCAGACTCATGCTTCAACCGGCTTTGCTGTATTATAAAACCAACCTCTGGAGGTAGCCTATGCAAAGCAAAAAATGGCTCCAAAACCTGGATTGGTATCTCATCGGCGCCGTATGCATCCTTGCCGTTTTCGGCATCATCTGCATCGCCAGCGCCCTGCACTTCAATCTGGGAGAAGGAACTTCCGAAGTCTATAAACAGATTGTCTTTTTCATCATCGGTCTTGGACTGATGGTGGTGGCAGCCAATGTAGACTACGAATATTTTTCACAATATTATATCCCCATTTATTTCATCAACATCGTACTGCTGTTAGCGGTATTTGTGCTGGGGAACGAGTCCAACGGCGCGACACGTTGGATTGCCATTGGTCCTTTGACCATTCAGCCGTCAGAGTTTGCCAAAGTCATGATGATTTTCTTCTTAGCCAAGTTCATTTCCCTGCATCAGTCAAAAATGAACCGGCTGGATTTCTTCCTGAAGCTTTGCGTCATCGCCGGCATCCCCATCCTGCTGGTACTGAAGCAGCCTGCCCTTTCCGCCAGTCTGGTACTGGTAGCCATCTTCTGTATTCTGGTATTCGTGGCAGGCATCGATATCATCTGGGTGCGGAATGTAGCCATTGTGGCTGTGCCGCTCATTGCTTTTATCCTCTTTGACGTCAGCCGGGAAAATCCCCTGATCATGGACAAGATCTTTGAACCCCACCAGTTCAACCGTATCCTGTCCTTCGTAGACCCCACAGCAAACCCTGACCTCTATTACCAGACAGAAAAATCCATCAATGCCATCGGCTCCGGTCAGCTCACAGGCAAAGGCTTGTTCCAAGGCACTTTGAACCAGCTCAGTTATCTGCCGGAACCCCATAATGATTTTATTTTTTCTGTAATTGGGGAGGAATTTGGATTTTTGGGTTGTATATTTACATTAGGGCTATTGCTCTTTGTGGTATTTCGTTGTATCATTATAGCATTATCTACGAGAGATACATTCAGCCAGCTCATTGTGGTGGGTGTGGCAGGCATGTTTGCCTTCCAGACCTTCGTTAACGCCGGCGTTGCAACGGGCATCGTGCCCAATACCGGCATGTCCCTGCCCTTTGTCAGCTACGGGGGCAGCTCCATGTGGACAAACATGGTGGCACTTGGACTGGTACTGAATATTCGAAAAAAAGAAACCAGATCATTATTCGAGGGGGGTTTATTATGAATATCGCATTGATTGCGGACGACAATAAGAAAAAACTAATGGAAAACCTTTGCATCGCTTACCGTCATATCCTGTGCAAACATGAGCTTTACGCAACAGCTACCACAGGTCGTTTGGTAAGTGAAGCTGCAAATTTGAATGTGCATAAATATCTGGCTGGGCAGCTGGGGGGTTCTGAACAGCTTGGCGCGCAGATCATCAACAACGATCTGGACGTGATGATCTTCCTGCGTGACCCCGCTTCTCACCAGTCTTACGAAGAATACAGCAACCTGTTCCGCCTGTGCGACACCCACAACATTCCCGTTGCGACCAATCTGGCAACAGCGGAAGTGCTGCTGCTGGCGCTGGACAGAGGCGATCTGGACTGGAGAAACGTGGTGAGATAACATGCAGTTTACCTTTCACCCCGTACCCTTCTGGATTATCACAGGGTATTACCTCATCATCAATATCGCGCTGTTTTGCGCCATGGCCCTGGATAAAAAACGTGCCATTCGCGGCAGACGGCGGGTGCCTGAAAAAACATTGTTCCTGATGGCCATTTTAGGGGGCAGCATCGGGGGCTTTGTTGGCATGTTTACACAGCACCACAAAACAAAACATATTTCTTTTTATGTAGCTTATGGCTTAACAGCTGCCATGCACATTTTCCTGTGCTGGCTGCTGATGAGTACATTCGCTTTTACAGCATGAAAAATCGAAAACACGGTACTTCTCTAAGAAGATACCGTGCTTTTTTTATTTTACGCCGAAAACATGTCTGCCGATGGTGGTGGTGATGGGGATACTCCAAATCCAGCGGCTGGTGGCTGTGACAGGATTCCAATAATACAGGGCACCATTGGTGGGGTCCCAGCCGTTGAGAGCATCTCTGGCAGCGTTCAGCGCCGTTTCGTTGGGGGTCAGGTAAAACTGCTTATCCTCCACCGCATCGAAAGCACCGGGCTGGTAAATGACCTCTGCAATGGTGTTAGGGAAGTCGGGACTTGCCACCCGATTCAGCACCACTGCACCCACTGCTACCTGACCTTCGTAAGGTTCCCCACGGGCTTCCCCATGGATGATAGATGCCAAGAGATACAAATCCTCATCATAATCATCGGTGCCTGTTTCTCCTACGCCGCTGGTGCCGGTGCCAATGGAAATACCCAGACGGGACAGGGTGTCGCTGCCGGCAATGCCGTCCACTTTCAAGCCGTTATCCGCTTGAAACTTGCGAATGGCTTCATATGTTTTGGTGCCGTAAATGCCGTCGGGCGTGTCTGGATAATACCCCAGCTGTCGGAGTTTCTCCTGGGTTTGGCGCACCAAATTCCCACGGGTACCCCAGGAAACCAATTGGGTTACAGTCACTGCCTCCGGCTGGCTTGCCTTCTCCACCATGCCCCACGCCAGCACTAGAAGTGCCAGCAAACATACCAAAACACATTTTCTCCTGCCTTTTTGCCCCATTGCCTGCGCTCCTTCCCTTTTTTAGTCCCCCTGCCATATTTCCACGATTTTCAGCTTGATTTTCGGTGCCTTGTTGGTCTGTTCCGCCGCGGAAACCACTGCGTATTCCTCTGGTGTCAGATTTTCCTGCAATCTTTCCCGCCCTTCGTCCGTGGGTTCTCCCCATGCGGCGTCCACATAACACATCTGGGGGTACAGGACACACCACCAGTTATGCCCTTTGGCTTTTCCTATCTCAATGCGCACCGCATCATAAACCCCAGCGGGAAACACCAGATTTCCATAAGTCTTTTCGGGGAAATCCTCCTGCACCAGAGATACGGAAACGGGATAATCATACCCCTGTCTGGCGATTTCCGCCGCCGCTGTCTGACAGATTTCTTCTTTGTATGCTGCCAAAAGTGCCATGCTCTCCCCTTTTGAGGTACAGACTTCCAGCTTTTCCCCAAAAGAAGCAAGGACTGCGTCCCGCACGTCCAGCTTCAGATTCTGGTCTGCTGTGGTATCACTGTTTGCCAGCACATGAAACCGCACCACGCCATCGGCAATGCCCCGCTGGATATTTGCCGCATAAACCCCAGACCAGAGGACACAGACCAAAACGCCCCCCACAAGGGCTGTCACCCCATATTTCCACTCTTTTTTCCAAAAGGCCTGCACACGCAAAGCCCATAAAACCAATGTTTTCATGCTCTCCCACCCTTTTTTCTCTTTTGATGGAGAGAGTATGACCCTGTTTTTGGGATTTTATACCTTCTCTTTATCTGGTGCGTCCTGTATCCTGCAATTTCACTTCACAGTCCACCAAGACCTGCAAATCCTGCCAGTTTTCGCCTAACTTTGCCACTTCCGGCGCCTGCCGCTGACACTCTGCCCAAAGACCAAACACATCCCCGGCGGTGGTTTCTTTCGCTCTTTTTATTGTATTTTCCAAATCTGTTTTTATGATGTCCCCGAAAAAATTTTCCAGTTCCCGTCTGGTATTTCCGTCCAGCAGGGATTGTCCGCCGCTGCCTGTGAGGGCACCGGAAACCTTCACATTGACCTGACAGGAAAGCCCTTCCGCTGTTTTGGCAAAATCAAAAGAAACTTTGTCCTTTCGGATTTCCAAAGGCAATACCGTTCCATTCCAGTTGCCTTGGATGACGGCACCGCTGCCTTCCCCCAGCAAAAGCAGATGTGCCTGTTCTTCCGCCGCAGGCAATGAAAAAGCATAGGCTCCATCTGCCAAAGCAATGCCGCCGTCCAAAGAAAGCCCTTCCTCCGTCTTTTCTATACGGGGCAGAACCGTACTGCCGCCCTGCTCACCCAATTCTGTCAGGAGCATATCCAAATCCATGCCACGGGTCACAGCCACCTCCTGGGCGGTATTCTTATAAAAATCCCAGAGGAACAACCCCGTAGAGCTGTCCGCCTCCGCAATGGCATTCACACAGGCATCCGCGGCGTTTTCCGTGCCCAGCACCATGACTTTTTCCGAGAGAGCATTGCCACGCTCCAATTCTTCCAGAACCGCTTCAAAGGCTGCTTTGTCTGCCAATAGGCTTTTGCCGAATACCACCGTCCGCAGCTGTCCCAAATAGACCTCCCGGGAACTGCGGCTGTCGGCGTCTGCCACGGCTGCCGTCAGGGTGTCCCCCTTTACCCGATATACGCTTTGGGCATTTCCTTCGGTGGTCTTGGCAGGGGCAAAGGTCACCAGCAAGCCATCTTCTCCTTTATCAATGCCCATGGTGATGACGTAAGCCCTATCCTCTGGGTCTCTGCCATCCCAACATCCTGTCAAAAGCAGCGGCAATAGGGCTATGAGGGCAAATTTAAGCTGTTTCACGACGTTTCCCCCTTTCTTTGACTATCCTTACGCCTAAAACCAAAAGAGGCAGGAGCGCCGTTGTAAGGGCGCTGAAGATAGGCTGTATTTTGTTGCGGAAATCATAAGCCGCTGCCAAGTCCTGGGGAATCATGGCACCGATAAACAGCAAAGGCACCCACAACAGCAGCCAGTACCGCCGTCCCTGTCCTGTCTGTCGGCACAGACGTACACAGCAAACACTGCCGAAAAACAGCACTCCAGACACATAGAGAAAGGCGGAAACCATCCAGAACCAAAGCAGGAGGATGTCCTGTCTGCCCAGAAAAATGCCAGAAAACCGCACACGCTCCATGACCTGTACCGTAGGGAAAATCTTATGGGACAGGGATTCCGCTCCATAGACCGTCAGGCAAAGAAAAGTTGCCGCCGTCATGAGAAATGTAGTCAGCAGGCAGACAGCAAAAAGGCTTTTCTGCCCTTTTTCCGGTTTTTCCAGAAAAGGCGGCAGAAACAGCAGGAATATCATTGCCTGAAACAAGGGCTGCACATAAGCCGCTCCCCGACGGAGTCCATCCAGCTTCGGCAGTTCTACCGGCAGGAAATAAGCCTCTCCAGCCGTCAGACCAACGGCAAACAACAGCAGTACAAAAGGAGGAAATACAAAGAAAAACAGGATTTCCGCTCCCCTTGCCTGCCCTTCGATGCCTCTTGCCACACCAAAGGCGGATAACGCCAGCAAAGTGCCTACCATCAGCCACAGGGGCGTATGGGGCAGCATGGTGCTGCGGAGGATTTCCGTAAAAATACGGACTTCCAGCATGGCATCCACAGCGATTTTTCCGGCGATAAACACCGCCAGCACACTGCCCAGTACACCACCGAAGGTATTGCGCAGCCATTCCACCACCGTCCATGTAGGCTCTTTTTTGCCCAAAAGAGTCAGCACCAGAGAGAAAAACGCCGCCAGCAGACCGCCGATCAGCATCACCAGCCAGCAGGCTCTGCCGCTTCCCTCTGCCAATTCCGCAGGCAAAAACAGAGATGCCGTTCCCAGAAAATAAAAACAGAACAGCGCCTGCATCTGCCGCAGGGAAATTTTATGGTTATCGGAAAACATCAGCGTTCCCCCCTTTTCTTCATGAAAATGGACTGCCGTTTCAGCCATGGCAATGGCAGGCGGAACAGGCTGTCCTCCAAATCACGATAGTGGTTCACGGAAGCGGAGCAGAAGGGATAAAGATAAGGAATCCCGTAAGAAGAAAGCCCAGCCAGATGCACCACCAGCAAAAGGATGCCTGCCCAGAAGCCATACAGCCCCAATGCGGAAGAAAGGAAGATCACCAGATATTTGCTCAGCCGCAGACCGGAAACCACAGAGATATTGGGAATGACAAAGGAACAGATTCCCGTCAAAGCGGAGATAATGACCACCGCCGGACTCACCAGACCTGCATCCACTGCCGCCGAACCGATGATGATGCCACCCACAATACCAATGGTGGCACTGACGGGTGAAGGCAGACGCACCCCTGCTTCCCGGAGCAATTCAAAAGCCAACTCCATGGAAATGACCTCCACCGCCACAGAAAAAGGGATACTCTGTCTGGTTGTAGCAATTTTCAATGCCAAAGACGTAGGCAAAAGCTCTGGATGATACACCGTCAGCGCCAAATACAGCCCCGGCAATGCCACTGCCACAAAAGCTGCCACATACCGCATAAAACGGATGAGGCTCATAATCTCCCAGCGGTCATAATAATCCTCTGCTGCCTGGAAGAACAGATTCAGTGTCACCGGCAGCAGAATCACAAAAGGCGTATTATCCACCACCAGCACCACACGTCCCTCCAGCAGTGCCGCCGCCGCTTTATCCGGGCGTTCTGTCATTTGTAATTGGGGAAAGGGCGAGAACTGCCGTTTTTCCAAAAGCTGTTCCAAAGAGCCGCAGTCCAGAATACTGTCTGTTCTGAGACGTTCCAGCTGACGTTTTGCCTGCCGCAGAATTTCCGGTCGCACCAGATCAGAAAAATACATAAGGGCAACGTCGGTCTTTGTGCGGCTGCCAGCTTTGGTACGCACCACTTTCAGCCGTGTATCCTGTATCCTTCTGCGGATAAGCACCAGATTGAATGCCAGAAGCTCCGTAAAAGCGTCCTTGGGACCCTGTACCACCACTTCTGTTTCCGTATGTCCCACGCCACGGTTGGGATAGCCCCTCGTAGACGCCTGCAAGGCAAAAGAGCTCCCCTCCATAAAAATCACTGTATCCCCTGCCAGTACCCCAGCAGCGGCTTTTTCAATGGTATCCACCTGCTGCACATCACGATTGGCAATGACGCTTTCCATAAGCCCCAAAAGCCGTTCTTCCGTTTCTGTGTCATGACAGCGGTTCATGATGTTGGTCATGATGGCATCTTCCACAGCGGTGGTGTTTACCATATTATCCACATAGACCAGAAACAGCTGTCCCTGGCCTTCTGCTGCCGCAAAATCACGGAACACAATATCTCCGCAGTCGGCAAACAATTCTTTCATGGCAGCTCGGTTTGCCGCCAGATTTTTCCCGATTTCCAAAATCCGCTCACCTGCCTTTTTCCTATAGTCTTGCTGAAAGGCAGGCGGATTATACCTTTTTTCCAAAAAGACGCAAAAAGCAATATCCCATTCAGAAAACATAACAAATAAAATCTGCATAAAGCAAGAAAGCCAAAATCCTTATGATCACAAAGGATTTTGGCTTTCTATGTTTTCTTATGAAGATGCTCACAAAAGGAGGGCGTCCTTTCGGACGTCCTCCAGAAAACATCGGTTTGGATAAATTTTGAAAAGAAATCAGGTGTGTTTCGTCTTATCTGTTTGCATTCATGTAAACAGTTGTTGTTTTGCCTGTTGTAGGATCTGTATCCCATGTCAGGTCTGTTACGCCCAGAGCTGTTGCCAGGTCACGCATAGGCAGGAATGTTCTGTCATTTACGATTTCCACGGAAGAGCTTGTGGGGATGGAGCTGCCGTTTACATACATTACGGAAGAACCAGCTGTCATGGAGATGATACGATCACCGTACAGGATTGTGACTGTTCTTGTTGCCTGATCCCACAGTACGTTGTTGTTGTCGATACCCAGGGATGTGGAGATTGCTCTTACAGGCAGCATGGTGTAGCCTTCTGCGTTGATGTATGCGGGTGCATCCAGTGTTACCTGTGTTTCACCAGCGATCAGGTAATTTTCACCGATGGGAACTGTCAGTTTTGTTGTGAAGCCTGTTGTGTCGCTGCCAGCTGTTACGATGTTAACGAAACCAGCTTTTACTGTGTAGTCGATATCATCAGATTCATCGCCTACGAATACATCTGTACCAGCTTCTGCCAGCAGTGTTTCAGGCAGGTAGCCTTTGTCGTCTGCATCGTAATCGGAACCGTCAAAGCTTTCTGCTTCTTCTGCGCTGTCTACGCCCAGCATTGTCAGAGCGTATGCATTCAGGTCATAAGCACCTGCAGGCAGGCTTCTGTCCATGTACAGTGTCAGGTCGGATACGGTTACTGTTGCGGGTTCGTCATCACTTTCTTCGTCGATTGTGAAACGGATTTCACCGTCTGTTGTTTTTACGTTCTTCACGGACAGGCCGCTTTCGTCATCAGGTGTAACGGATGCGTCATCGTCAAATTCGATTTTGTCCAGTGTCAGAGCAAATTCAGAACCTTTTTCCCACAGACCAGCTTCTGCTTCAGTGATTACAACATCTGTAGGGATTTCTGTGTTTCTGTAGTCGATTGTCAGGTCATTCTGCTGTGCAGATACTGTGTAAGGTTTTACGAATTTCGCAATAGTTACTTCCTGTTCTTCCATAGCGTCGCCGGACAGTGTCAGTACAACGTCGCCTTCAAAGTCAGGGTCTGCTACCAGTGTGAATGTGAAGTTCAGTTCGTAAGGATCGTTGTCGGAGTCGTTTTCTTCAAAGATACGTTTGTCAAATTCGAAGTATTCGTATTCGCCTTCGTCATAGGCATTGATGAAGTCTTCTTCATCCAGTTCCAGACCATTGTCTGTTGTTACTTCTACGTCTGTTGCGTATACGCCTTCAGGCAGTGTCAGTGTGAATTTCTTTGCGTTGTCCCAAGCGCCTGCGAATGTTTCTTCGATGGTTACTTCCAGAGATTCGTGGTCACTGTCGTCTGTGATACCTGTGTTGTCAACGTCAACGCCGCTGTAGATTACGGGAACGTCTTCGTCTTCGTCAACACTCATGGATACTGCGTAGTCAACAACAGTTGCTACTTCTACGGACACGCTGTCATTGCCAGAGGCAGACACCTTGATGGTTGCTGTAGAGCCTTCTTTTGCGGAAGTTGCTTCTACCTGGATGCCGATAATTGTCAGTTCATCCACTTCACCGGAAATGTTGCTGTCGACAGTGATGATGATTTCATCATCGTCATAGCTTACAACAGGGTTGATTTCTGTGCCGTCTGCTTCAATGGTGATTTCGTTGCTTGTGCTGTTGGCGAATTCAAAACCGCTGTTCAGTTTCAGTTTGATTGTGTCGCCTTCATCAACCACTGCTGCCATGTTCGCACCTACGGAAGGTTCGATTTTCAGATCTTCAATGGTTACAACTTCTTCCACTGCAACGTCTTTCAGTTTCTTTACGGAAGCATCGATGCCCTTGGATTCGATGGATGCGTATACCAGATCATCGCCGTTTGTAATAACGATATCACTGGAATCTACTGTTACAGTTGCCTGTGTGTTTTTGGATGTTTTTGTCAGCTGGGAAGTCAGGTTGTAGGACAGTACATATCTACGTTCCATCTGACCAACCAATGTGAATGTCAGGTTGTCTGTGTCGCTGATATCCAGATCTGTGATATAGACATCTGTTCCAGCAGCGTCAGTCAGTTTGTCGCCACTTTTTGTCTGAAAATAAGCGACACTGTCTGTGTCATCCCATACCAATGAATACTGAATGTTATCATCATCTTTCAAGTAAATCAGTTCATCCAGGTTTTCCAATGTGGTGCTGTCTTCATCAATAACGTTACCGCTTTCATCCAGGAATTCCGCATTATCCAGTGTCAATTCAATTTCTGCGTCAGGTACACTGGTGCTTGCGTAGTCTGCTGTGGTAAATGTCATCTGTAATTCCGCTGCATCGGATTGATCAATTTTACCGTCCGTGCTTTCCATTTCCTGTTCTGTGTAGTTTTCGCTGCCGACTACCTTAGCAGTAGCCTTCACGTCGCCAGTGGCTGCAAATGCTGTTGCCGGCAGCAGGGAAGCTGCCATCACAGACGCCATGGCTAATGAGATAAATCTCTTCATGTCATTTCCTCCTTTTGCTTCTGTAAAAATGTCGTTGCATAGTTATAAAACGAAGATGCATTTTTTCGCACAAAAGACATACATACCTTGAAAAATCCCCCAGACCATTTCCTCTGTCCCCCATGATTCCAAACAGAAGTCACAATCTTATTCCCATATTCTTCAAAGCAAAATCTGCATATTTCCTGCATATTTTGTGCGTTTGAACTTTGCAACGCTATTATATCCGTAAAAAAAAAGATTGACAATAGACTTTGCCAAACTCTAATTTCAATGTAAAATTACTGAAACATAAGTGGAGAAAACCTTGATTTTCCGCCATTTCTAAAAATTACAAAAAAAGGACGTTTCTCATAAAAACGTCCTTTTTTCTCATAATTCTCTTATCATTTGCTCATTTTTGGCTCATGCGGAAGTTTTTCCTGTTGTGCCGCTGGAGAGCAGTTCTGTATTTTCGAACTGATAAATCTGCATGTCGTGGGCATATTCCAGCTGTGTCACAGCGTTCTGTGCCTGTTCCACTGCCAGAGCTGCCTGGTCTAATGTAATGGCTGTTGTATTGCCCGCTTTATAATTTACTTCTGCCGCTCGCTGTGCTGCTTCTGCCTGTTCCAGTGTGGTCACTGCGGAGTCATACTGGCTTTCCAAAGACAGGATGGAATTATAAGCATTCTGGATAGCAAGTTCCTTGCTGTCTTTAGTGGTTTTCAGGCTCCGTTTCGCTTCCTCATAGGAATGCTTGTTATTGGCAGAGGTTGCGTTGGAGGAGGACATAGACATGTAATTCTTATTGAATTCCGCGTCTTTCACAGCCTGTTCCTGCAATTTGATGGTATAGTCTGTGTTCATTTTGTTATTGATATACTGTGTCATGGGCTGAGGCAGCTCATAAGGGGCATATTCCACGTCATAAACCAGTGTATAGTCCTTTTCCCTGTCCTCGCCAATGAAGTTATAGAAGGACAGATATTCCTGTTCCAGGGCCATTTCCAGCTTTGTCACGTTATACTGTGCCTGTTCATAATCGGAACGCAAGGTGTTCAGGTCATAATCGCTGAGCAGTCCCAGCTGGTTTTTGCGCTGTCCCTGTTCCCACAATGTCTTTTTCACTGCCATATCTTTTTTCGCCAGTTCCAAAGAACTCTGGTCACTGAAAATGGAAGTGTAGTAATTCTTTACCGTTGCTTCCAAAGAAATTTTTGTCAGTTCTTCAGAGTAGCGGTTTTTGGTCATGCTGCTGCTGATGTTCTGAATGGAGGAATAGATGGCATAAATGTCATCGTCCACCCACTGCTGATAAGATACGGTGGGCACGGAGAAAGAACCTGTGATATCCCAGATATCTTCCTTCAGATCCTGCAAATAATCGGCTGTTTCTGCCACAGAACGCAAATCAGAGCTGTTTTTGGTAGCCAGTTCCACTGCTTCTTCAAAAGTCAGTTCTTTTTCCTTCTGGGCTTCCAGTGCCTGCGCTTCTTCTATGGTCAAAATTTCCGTAGCGGGGATGGATTCCTGAGGCTTTTCTGCCGCAAATGCTGTGGTAGATACCAGCAAGGCAGCCATAGCCGTTGCCGCAACGGTTTTTCCTTTGGCAAAATATTTCTTCATCTCTCAAACCTCCTATGGGTAATATCCCAAGATATGTTTATAGTAAAACCAATTATACCATATTCTCAAGAAAAAAAATAGGTACTTTCATATTTCTTAAATATTTCTTCGGGAAAAACAAAAAATCGCCGGCAAAAGCAGGACAAAAATAAACAGCCGGAATCCTTTGTGCATCAGAATTCTGGCTGTTATTTTTTTTAATGGGGTAATCTTAATACTGTATTTCTACCTAACTTATAGGCGCTCTTTCCAAAAGGAAAAAAGGCTCCCGCAGGAGCCTCTTTTCTATACATAAGGGTTTGGAATACAACGGATGCTTATTTGCCGCCGTTCAGAGTCGCTGTTTTTGTAGCCTGATCCCATGTGATATCTGTTACGCCCAGTGCGTTGCCCAGATCTCTCAGACCCAGGAACATTCTGTCGTTTGTGATTTCAACTGCTGCTGTAGCAGGGATCATAGCGCCGTTTACGTAAACAACTTTCTGACCATAAGTCATGTTGATGATCTTAGAACCGTACATTACTGTAGCTGTTCTTGTGGACTGATCCCACAGAACGTTGTTTGTGTTGATACCCAGAGCTACTGCTACTGCTCTCAGAGGCAGCATTGTGTAGCCGTTTGCATTGATGTATGCGGGAACGTCGATTTCTACTTTGTTTTCACCGGATACCAGGTATTTTTCACCAACGGGTACTACTACTTTAGTTGTGAAGGAATCTGTATCTTCACGACCTGCTGTGATGATGTTTACAAAGCCAGCTTTTGCTTTTACGCTGTAGAAATCATCGTTGATGTCAGCAACCACACGTTTTGTTGTGGATTTGCCCAGGATATCCTGAGACAGGAAACCGTTGTCTGCGATAGGTGCTTTCTGATCTGTAACTGTTTCTCTGTTGCCGTCAGCTGCGCCCAGCATTACGGGAGAGAATACATCCAGGTCATATGCGCCTGCGGGCAGGTTTCTGTCCATGAACAGTGTCAGACCGGATACTGTTACTTCTGCGGGTTTGTCATCGCTCTTAGAGTCTACTTTGAAAGTAACAACGCCTTTTGTTGTTTTCACGTCTTTTACTTTCAGACCGCTCTTATCGTCTACTGTTACTTTTGCATCAGTATCGAAGTTGATTTTATCCAGAGACAGAGCGAATGTTACGTTCTTATCCCACAGACCAGCTTCTGCTTCTTTGATGACTACATCTGTAGGAACTTTTGTGTTTCTGTAGTCGATCTGCATGTCGTTCTGTTTTGCTACTACTGTGAAAGGTTTTACGAATTTAGCAACTGTTACTTTCTGTTCTTTCAGAGCGTCGCCTGTCAGAGTCAGAGTAACATCGCCTTCGAAGTTAGGGTCTGCAACCAGAACCAGAGTGAATTTCAGTTCAGCTTTATCTTTCTTGGAAGGATCTGTTTCAGCCCAAGTTCTCTTTTTGAATGTCAGTGTTTCGTAATCGCCTTTATCGTAAGCGGTTTCGAACCATTCTTTTTTGTCTTTTACATCCATGTTGTCAGCTGTGATGCTCTGAACATCAGCGATGTAAACGCCCTGAGGCAGTTTGAATGTGAAATCTTTTGCATTGTTCCATGCGCCGGGGAATGTTTCTTTTACAGTTACTTCCAGAGCTTCGTGGTCGCTGCTGCTTGTGATACCAACGTTTTTCACGTTTACGCCGCTGTAGATTACGGGTACGTCTGCGTCTTTATCAACGGACAGTACAACTGCGGAATCAACAACTTTTGCAACTTCTACAGAAACTGTGTCGTTGCCTTCAGCGTAAATTTTCAGAGTAGCTGTAGCGCCTGCTTTAGCGGAAGTAGCTTCCACTTTCAGACCGGAGATTTTCACATATTCTGCGCCTGTGATACCACCTTTGATGTTTGCGAATGTCAGTTCATCGTCATCCCATTTCTGGTCAGGACCAGCTTCGCCTTTGTTTGTAGTCAGTTTCACATCAGATTTTGCGAATTCAAAACCGCTGCTCAGTTTCAATCTGATGCTGGAGCCGTCTTTCAGAACTGCGCCCAGAGTATCGCCCACAGCGGGTTCGATTTTCAGTTCTTTCAGTTCAACCACTTCGTCGGGAGCCACATCAACAGTATCTTTTACGGATGCTTTGATGCCTTTGCTTTCAACGGAAGCGTATGTCAGATCAGAACCATTGGAGATTGTGATATCGTCGGATTCAACAGTTACTTTTGCCTGTTTGCCTTTGGAAGTTTTGTCCATTACAGAAGTCAGATCGAAAGCCAGAACAGTACCTCTCTGCAGTTTACCGCTGATGGTAACTTCCACTTCGTCTGTATCTGTGTATTTCAGGGATGTTACTTTAACTTCGTCTTTGCTATCGTATACATCGAATGTAGTATCTTTTACGCCTTCAGAAACATTCTTATACTGTGTTTTGTCACCTTTGATACCGATAGACAAATCACCTTTGTCCGCAATTGCGCTGCCGGATTTGTAGAAATCCGCGTTGTCCAGGGACAGTGTGTACTTTGCTGTAAATTCTTTGCTTGCAGAATAGTCAGCTGTTGTAAATGTCAGCTGTACTTCAGGACCGGATACTTTTTTGTTTGCACCTTTTGCATTCTCGATCTCGTCCTGTGTGTAGTTCTTGGAACCCACAACCTTAGCTGTAGCTTTTACGTCGCCGGAAGCCGCAAATGCAGCCCCTGGAACCAGGGATACGACCATAGCCGCAGCCATCACCATGGAAAGAAATTTCTTCATGGTTCATTCCTCCTTTTGTCTCGTCTTTTCATCTCTTTTTCGTTTCATAATTATACAACGAACCTGCCACTGGTCTGTACCGCCTCTCTACCGTCCGCCACAGGCAAAAACGGCACCTCGTGCACTGCGGTTCATTCCCCCATTCCGCAAAGAGCCTCGGATTCCTTGGTACAATCTTCGTCTGTGCCGAAGAGATACAGAGAAAGCACAGATTTCGTATGCAAGTTCATTATACTTATGCACAGCATTTTTGGCAAGAGGAAATTTTGGATGTAACAGAACTGTAACCTTTTCATTGTTTTTTAAGCAAGAAAAAAGTGCCATTTTTCATTGATATATCAACGTTTTTTTGCATTTGCAGAAAAAGTTGTCTTATAAAAATCTTACGAATTTCCTACATACCGACTTCACGGTATACGAAAAGATACACTAATAATATACAATAATTTACTTATATAATACATATGTATACGAATGTAGTAGGAAATATATGGAAAGGGAAAAACGGAAAAAAAGAGCGAAAATACATATCAAAAAGAAAAAAAGGAAACCAAACACATGAAGGACTATATGATACCACAGAAAAAACAACAAAAAAAGACCTCCTCAAAAGAGGAGGTCTCTTGTTCTCACAAAGGTTTTACACTTAGAGGGAACAAATTATTTGTTGCCGTTCAGTGTAGCTGTCTTTGTAGCGCCATCCCATGTGATGTCTGTTACGCCCAGAGCGTTACCCAGATCTCTCAGGCCCAGGAACATTCTGTCGTTTGTGATTTCAACTGCTGCTGTAGCAGGAATCATAGCGCCGTTTACATAAACAACTTTCTGACCATATGTCATGTTGATGATCTTAGAACCATACATGATTGTAGCTGTTCTTGTGGACTGATCCCACAGAACGTTGTTGGAGTTGATACCCAGAGCAACTGCTACTGCTCTCAGAGGCAGCATTGTGTAACCGTTTGCATTGATGTAAGCGGGTACATCGATTGTTACTTTGTTTTCGCCGGAGATCAGGTAAGATTCGCCAACGGGAACGACTACTTTAGTTGTGAAGGATTCTGTATCTTCACGACCAGCTGTTACGATGTTAACGAAACCAGCTTTTGCTGTTGTGCTGTAGAAATCATCGTTGATGTCAGCAATTACTCTAACATCATCCTTATCATCGATATCAGCACCAAATACAGGTACGCTCAGGTAACCTTTTACATCATTAGCTGCTGTTTCACCTTTAGCACCCAGCATTGTATTGGAATATACGCTCAGGTCATAAGCACCTGCAGGCAGGTTTCTTTCCATATACAGTGTCAGATCGGAGATTGTTACGGATGCAGGTTCATCATCGCTTGTAGCAGCAACTTCGAAGCTAATTACACCCTTGTTTGTTTTTTCGTTTTTGATTTCCAGACCGGATTTGCTATCTACTGTGAATTTAGCATCATCGTCAAATTCAATCTTATCCAGAGCCATCTGGAATGTTGTGCCTTTCTTCCACAGACCAGCTTCTGCTTCTTTGATCACTACGGATGTAGGGATATCTGTGTTTCTGTAGTCGATCTGCAGGTCGTTCTGCTGAGCTTCTACTGTGAAAGGTTTTACAAATTTAGCAACTGTTACTGTCTGTTCTTCAACAGCGTCGCCTGTCAGTTTCAGAGTTACATCGCCTTCGAAGTTAGGGTCAGCAACCAGAACCAGTGTAAATGTCAGTTCGATAGGATCCTGTTTTGCATCGGGATCTGTTTCTGTCCAGCTTCTCTTAGCAAATGTCAGTGTTTCAAAATCGCCTTTGTCGTATGCATTTTTGAACCATGTGTATTCGCCGCCATCAGCTGTGGAGTTATCCAGATTAGGGCTCTTTACATCAGCAACATAAACACCTTCAGGCAGAGCCAGTGTGAATTCTTTGCTGTGGTTCCAAGCGCCAGCGAATGTTTCTTTGATTGTTACTTCCAGAGATTCATGTTCGCTGTCATCTGTGATACCTGTGTTGTCAACGTCAACGCCGCTGTAGATTACAGGTACGTCTTCGTCTTCATCAACGGACATTGTTACTGCATAGTCAACTACTTTAGCAACTTCTACAGATACTGTATCGTTACCTGTAGCATAAACTTTCAGTGTAGCTGTGGAACCTGCTTTAGCAGAAGTAGCTTCTACCATCAGGTTTTTCACTGTCAGAGTTTTTGTAGCATCCAGACCAGTTTCAGCAAATGTCAGAACGATTTCGTCTTCATCGTAGCTGATGTCTGTAGCTGTTGCACCATCCAGTACTACTTTTTTGTCAGTTACGTCTTTGTTAGCAAATTCGAAACCGCCGTTCAGTTTCAGTTTGATTTCTTTGTATTTGTTGCCATTGTTATCTTTGGATGTAGATACAACTGTACCCAGATAATCGCCAACACCGGGTTCGATTTTAACATCTTTCAGTGTAACGATTTCTTCTGTAGCAACATCTTTTGTATCTTTTACAGATGCTTTGATGCTCTTAGCTTCTACAGAAGCATATACCAGATCGTCGCCGTTTGTGATTCTGATGTCATCGGAATCAACGGAGATTGTAGCTGTTTTGCCTTTGGAAATTTTGTCCATTACTGTGTCCAGACCAATTGCCAGAACAGCGCCTCTGTCCAATTTACCTTCCAGTGTCACTGTGATTTCATCAGCATCATTCTGACCTGCAACAGAAGGCACTTTAAGCACTACATCAGCACCATCCAAACCTGCACCAGTGAAAGTAATAGTTCTGATACCGTTTTGAGCAGCAGCCTCCTGACCTACATATACAGAACCATCTACTTTGACATACATATCGTTTGCTTTCAGGGAAGTACCTGCTACAAAGTATGCATTGTCCAGTGTCAGGTCGATGTCAGCTGTAAAGTCAGCTGCTGTGTAATCTGCAGTAGTAAATGTCAGCTGCAGTTCAGCATCGGAAGCCACACTGTTAGCAGTTTCGATTTCTGTTTCTGTGTAGTTCTGAGCATCAACTACTTTAGCTGTAGCTCTTACGTCGTCAGCTGCCGCAAATGCTGTTGCGGGCACCAGAGATACGACCATAGCCGCAGCCATTACCATGGAAAGAAATTTCTTCATGGGTTCATTCCTCCTTTAAAATTTTGTTTTTCGTTTTGTGTTCGTTTTATAATTATACAACGAAGCGCATTTCGCTCTGTGCCTCTGTCGTTACTGCCGCCCGATTGAAGCAGCTCCTTTGGGTCCGTCAGTCCCCTCTCCCCATTCCATGAGGATTCCTTCTTCGCCGCCGGCTCTCCTTCGCCCGTTTGTCAGGAACGGACAGAACGTACAGATTTACTTTGCATGACTTATATTATCAGGCAGTAAACTTTTTGGCAAGACTTTTTTTCTAATTGTAATATAACTGTAATTTTGGTGTAAATTAAGGGTTTTTTCATGTAATATAAGTGTTTTCTCATAAAAAGTTATCCACTTTTCCACAGGGTTATCCACAATTCTGGGGATAAGTCCTGTGGGCAAGACGGGCAGCGTCCCAGTCACATTTCGCAGAAAAAAATTTGTTTTTTCAGAAATATGTTGCAATTTGTGAATTTATTTTTGTTTTCTTTTCGATTCGCGAATTTTCTTTCTATTTCTTCACACAGCAAAAAGACCTTTTGGAAATCCAAACGGCTTTTATTTTTTGAGATACTCTCTCAGAAAACAAAAAAAGCCGGAATCTGTAAAAAAGATTCCGACTATTTTCATTTTTATCTATATTTCGTTTTTCAGCTGTCACATTTCCCTTTCTTAAAGGATTTGACATTATGCTTTCTGTTTGTACAGTTTCTGCACCAGTTCGAATTCTTCCACGATTTCTTTTTCAGGCGCAGGTGTTGCCAGGCTGACGATGATGTTCACCAGTGCACCAAAGACAAATGCGGGCAGCAGTTCATAGATGCCGAAGGCACCGCCCAGAGGCGCAACGAGGTATTTCCAAACGAATACCATAACACCGCCGGCAATCATGCCTGCCAGTGCGCCGTATTTATTGGAGCGTTTCCAGAACAGGGCGAATACCACCACAGGACCGAAGGATGCGCCGAAGCCTGCCCACGCAAAGGATACGATGCCGAATACGGAGCTGTCCGGGTCACGAGCCAGGAAAATGGCAATGACGGAAATCACACATACAGTGATACGCGCAATGGTTATGGCTGTTTTTTCAGAAATATTTACTTTAAAGAAGCCACGGAGCAGGTTATGGGACACACTGGAGGATGCAGCCAGAAGCTGAGAGTCCGCTGTGGACATGGTGGCTGCCAGAATACCAGCCAGAATGATGCCGGCAATGAAAGCGGCAAGCATGCCTTCCTGACTGAGCAGGTCCGCAATGCGCACGATGATGGTTTCGGATGTGGAGCCTTCCAGGAAAGGAATAGCGCCTGCTTTTGTCATGGCATAGCCAACGATACCGATGCTGACAGCGATGGCCATGGAAACGACTACCCATGTGGTCGCCACACGGCGGGAGAGTTTCAGTTTTTCTCTATCCTCGATTGCCATGAAGCGCAGGAGGATATGGGGCATACCGCAGTAACCCAGACCCCAAGCCATAACGGAAATGATGGTCAGGAGGCTGTAAGGAGCGGCGGTGCCGGTCACAACGTCATAGGTTTCGGTCATATTCAGATAACCGGGCAATGCCTGGGCATTGGTGATGATGGTATCCCAGCCGCCGGCTACTTTCACACCGAACAGCAGGATGATGATGATAGCGACAGTCATAAAAATACTCTGCACCAAGTCGGTGGCACTGGCTGCCAGGAAGCCGCCGGTTACGGTATAGCCCACGATGACAACGGCGCTGATGACCATTGCCAGAACATAGTCCATGCCGAAGATGCTGCTGAACAGTTTGCCGCAGGCAGCGAAGCCGGATGCTGTGTAGGGAATGAAGAACACGATGATAACAATGGCCGCGATACACATGAGGATATTTTTGTCATCACGGTATCTGCGGGAGAAAAAGTCAGGCACGGTGATGGAGTTATCCGCCACGTGGGAGTAGATACGGATTTTCTTGGCAATGATGAGCCAGTTGAAATACGTACCGATGGCAAGACCAATGGCTGTCCATGCAGCGTCCGCAACACCGGTGAGGTAAGCGACGCCGGGCAGACCCATGAGGAGCCAGCTGCTCATGTCAGAGGCTTCGGCACTCATAGCCGTTACAAAGGGACCAAGCTTTCTGCCGCCCAGGTAAAAGTCATCTACATTCTTATTTTTCTTTGAGCAATAGATGCCGATGGCAAGCATTGCGATGAGGTAAATGGCGATGGCAAGCATAATACATACTTTTGCTGATAGCATTTTCTCAAATCCTTTCATAATTAATAGAGAGAAAAGCATTTTTTCGGGTCAGTCCTCCCGTTGCCAATCCGAAAAAAGGCTTTTCGTCTTACATTCACATGCAGTATACCACAAAACAAATTAGACTGAAATACAGAATGAAGTATAGAATATAGTCTATACGTTTTTTGACTATAAATCAAATTTTTATGATAAATACAATAAAAATAACCAGACGAAAATATAGATAAAACAGTCGGAAAAAAATAAAATTATATTTTTCTGAAGAAAAAACAACAAAACGGAAGAAAAAAAGAGAATTTCCGGCAGAGAAATCTTCCGCAGAAAATAAAAAAGGCTGAAATCCTTCGTATGAAAAAGATTTCAGCTTGTTTTTGAGAAATTCAGTCTTTGCGAAATCCACCCATGAAACGGGGCATCATTTCCGCGGCGTATCTGCTGAGGGAATATTCCCCGCTGCACAGACACCAGTCGTAAATGAGGGCACGTTCACAAAGGGCATAGGTCTTAACGAACTCATTGACGGAAATATCGTCCCGCAGCTCTCCTTTCTGCTGCCCCTCGGCGGTGATCTGCCGCAGGAGTTTATAATACACGCGGTTGTGATCCATGAGGTGACGCTCACCGGTGGTGATGAGCTGGGAAGAATAAAGCCTTGCCAGCAAATCCAGAGAAATGCTGTTGTCAATCATACGGAACATTTCCCGATTCAGGTACATGAGTTTATCGAAGGAATGCATATCTTCCTTTAATGTAGGAATGAGTTCTGTATACTTATCGTCGAACAGTTCCGACAGAGAGCCAAGAAGGGCATCCTTGCCATTGAAATAATGGTAAAAAGAGCCTTTGGATGTGCCGGACTCCTCCACGATTTCCTCCACGGTGGTGTCATCATAGCCCTGCTCGTAAAAGAGTTTCCAAGCGGCGGCAATGATGCGGCTTTTGGTGTTGCGGTTGTTCTTTTTTGCCATAGAGGTACTTCTCCTTTATACTTTCTTCCATTTCAGGCTCACCAGGTCATGCTCCTTGATGGCACGCACCAGACGGGCTGGGAAATCCTCCGCCAGAATATCTCCGGCGTCCAGCAGTTCAATGCCCAATTCCTGAGCGCGTTTATATGTACCGCTGTTCTCGGCTTTTTCCCGGCTGAATGTGACCATGACCCCTTTGGAAAACCAGCCGCCCACACGTTTTTTGGCAATGAGCAGTTCGTTAAGGGCTGCCGTATCGGCACTGCGTAACTTGCAGGAAATGAACACCGGCAGGGATTGCTCCATCAAAATCACATCGATTTCATTGCCAGCTACCACTACGCCATCATAGGCGTTCCAGTCAATCATGGTGCCCAGTTTCACATCATCAAACACGCCGGATTTCTTCGCGGCGATATACACATAAAGTTCCAGCCAGACCCCATAGCCTGTACAATACTGACGGTCATCCACGGAACAGAAGGAAAACCGCACCCGTTCCCCATCCATAACCAGATTTTTCAGGAAGCCTAAGCGCTGGAATTCTTTCAGAATGGCTTTGTCGGGATAGGTTTTCTTGCCGTTTTTCATATAAATCAGTTCTTTGGAGTCCATATAGACTTCATGGGGCAGATATCTTGCCGCTACAGTCTGGAGATAACTGCATGTATGCTTCCATTCCTCCAGATGGCGGAAGAGATACCGCGCCATTTCCCAGATAGCGTCAAAACGTTCCGGTTCCGGCGGACGATGGGACTCGCCGATGAAACATGCCCCTCTGGCGTCCACAAAGTCCTCCAGAGATAATGTGGCCGTAGGCGCAACGGTTTCGTCTGTCAAAAGGTCTGTGATGCGGTTATGCACCAAGTCCGTATGGATGAGCCTTGCACCTTTTTCCATACCGGCACGGAAACCGGCAATGACCATCAATTCACTACCGCCTGTCAGTTCCAGAAAACAATTCTCGTTGTTTTCGATGACCTGGGCAGTTTTGCGGTAAATTTTATCCATGGACAGAATGTCCACAGGGTATCTTTCCAATGTAATATGGGGAATATGCCGCTTAAAGCAGGTATGCAGGGCGCGAAACGCCGTCATATCCTGCATGCCGCTGTCATAAAGAAAAATCACCTTATCGGGATGCAGTGTCAGCGGCCCCATGATATTTTTCAAAACGTCTTTGTCATAATATTCAATGAGTGTTCTTGTCACTGGTATCCCCCCAGTTTCTTTATTCCTCAACAACCAATTCTTCTTCAAACTTTACATCCGGTTCGGGCTTTTCTTCTTTCTTATTATGACCGAAAACAGCGCCGAAGTTCAATTTGTTCACAACGCCGGGTGCCATGTCGATAAGCTTGCTGACAGCGTCCTGATTCTTGATGTTGATCAGCTGTACACTGCCATTCTGGATTGCCAGCACGGCGGAAGGTGTGATTCTGGCACCCATACCGCCAGCGGAACCGCCGGAATCTTTGCCTCCCAGACCAACACCAACGCCAACTTCGATCAAAGGCAGCAGTGTCACATCGCCAATGACAATGGCTTCTCCCACAACGGTTTTGGTGGAAACCAGTTCGTCTACTTTTCCGAATAATACATCCAATGAAGTGTCAAATTCTTTACTCATGCTGTTTTCTTCCTTTCCACAGTGTCATAATCAAACGGCGTACGGGCTTCGCCAAGGCAAAAGCCAGTGTGCTGTAAAGGAGATAGCCGGGAACGATTTTCCCTTTCACCCGCACAACGATGTTTTCCGCTGTAGCTTTGGCAAAATCCCCTTTGATTTCCAGATCTTCGCCGAATTTTCCTTTCAATATGCCTGCCATTGCAAGGAGATACCCTGTCCAGACAGGGTCCCCCGTACCAAAGGTACCTTTGATGATCAGGTGCCCCGGCAGGATGCCCTTTGCCATGCGCTTGATGAATTTCCATAGGGCTTTGGCAATGCCTTTTTTGTCCTCCACCGCCAGAAGCTGTTTCCACAGGGGATTTTCTTCCTTTTCTTCTGTGTCCTCCCCTTCTCCGGTGAAAAAGGCTTCGTCCAGATCGTCGGGGATGCCCTCCGCTTTGGGTTCGGTGGGTTTTTCTTCTTCAATATCTTCCAAACGTACCCGCCGCATGCCCTGTTTTTTCTGCATGGGACGGACGGTATTGGATTCTTTTTTACTTTCTTCCGGTGCTTCCTTAGGAATTTCCTCTTTTGGAGGTTCTGCTTTCGGAGGTTCTTCCTTCTGGATTTCCTCTTTACGAATTTCTTCTTTCGGAGGTTCCTTTTTCGGAATTTCTTCTTTTATAACTTCCTCTTTTACAACTTCTTTGGGAACTTCCTGCTCCATAACCGGTCTGGGCGGCGTATCCTTTGGCGGCGCTGCCTTTTCCCGGGTGTAAATCAAATCCCCCTCTTTCTGGGGACGGGGTTTCTTCCGTTTTTTCCTTGCGGCTTTGGCTTTCGCCTTCTTTTTCTCCAGCAAGGATTTCCCGAAGATAAGCAAATCCACAAAAGGCTCTTTATCCCCCATCTGCCACCTTGCCACCACCTGCACAAACAGCCATTTCACTTGACCGTCTGCCCGGATGACGTCGGTTTTCTCGCCCCCAGCCTCATAGCGAATGGGCGCAAGAAGTACCACCAGCATGATAAGCAACAGAAGGCATATCAGCGCCAGCAGGAAAATCCCTATGCACTTTAATAGAAACAACAATACGCCAATCAATGGATTTCAACGCTCCCATTCTTCTCTTCCGTCAAGTAATTTCTGCCCCAAAGGCGCAGGATGATTTCCGCCCCCACAAACAACAGGAGGCACACCCCCAGAAACACACCGCCAATCCAAAAGGCAGTGTCACTGAAAAAGCCTTCAGGCACAATGTTGATGAGCCGGTCAACCCGCTCATCCAGTATCCAGTCATCATTATCAAAAAATATCAGATGAAACTGGGTAAAATATTTATTGAAGTCTGTCAGCATCAATGCCACCAGCAAGCCGCAGGCACCAAAAAACACACCAATGCCCGCCTGCAGAGTTCGGAGGAATGTCCTTCCTTTTTTCTTTGCGAACATGATAATGGCCATTGCAAGGGTAAACACCAAACAGCCGTTTCTGATGTCCAGCCCTGCGGAAAAAAGATTTTTCACATCCACCATGTGACGGATTTCCTTTTCACTGAAAAAAGGCAGTTCCTCTCCGCCAATGGGAACGGTCACCTGTAATTCTTCCCGCTTATCGTAAAGATATGCCATCATTTCCTCTGTCAGATACAAAAGGTCATCCATTTCCATATCCACCCGTTCCAGAACGTCATATTTGGCGTATTCCTCCCGGAAATAATCCATGGAGCTGACACGCCACTGGACACAGGTCAAAAGAATGGCAGGCATCAACGCAAGGGATGCCACAAACCCCAAAAATCGCCAGCCGAATTTCTTCACTTCATCATCCTCTTTTTATTGCAGCCACGCCGAAGGGTCTGTCAAATCCCGCCCGGCTTTCGCCGCCTCTTCCAGCATGTAGCACAGCAGGTCAACGGCTTCATGCCGCCCCATGGCAACACCGGCAATGATGCCTTTGCGGCTGCGATATTTCTTTGTGAACAGCTCTTTGGAAGAGAGGATTTCTATGCGGTTTCTGTCCGCAAAATACACCAGACAGTACAGACGAAAAACAGGAATGTCCCGTTTCAGACTATAAACCACTGTACCCAGATTTCCCACACTTTCTCCCACAAACAGGTTTTCAATGAGCTGCATGCCGTGCCACCGCCTTTCTTCCTTTGTTTTGCTTTATTATAGCAGATATGCCGTCAAATGGAAATATGTATCCCAGCCAAATCCATGGGGTATGGTGTCACAAAAAAAGCATATCCATAAAAAACAGAATACATACCAAAAGAAAAAGCACAAAACCATGGGGTTTTGTGCTTGCAGGGTGTCGAAAAAATCGCCACCCTGTCGTCAAAGTCTCATTTCATTCAAGACTTTGACGAGTAGACAGAAGTATAAAGCAGGAGTCCCATCGGCTTAAAGCCTTGAAACTCCCGCTTTTCCTCGTCAGAAATGAATTCTGACTGCGGATTGAATTTGGGACACCCCACACCGCAAGAGATGCGGACAGCCATTTATGGCTGGCATTTGCGGAGCAAATGTGTTGACCCCACACCGCAAGAGATGCGGACAGCCATTTATGGCTGGCATTTGCGGAGCAAATGTGTTGACCCCTTTGTTTCCCAAGCCCTTCCGCGTTCTTGCAAAAGTGTAAAATATAGTTTTTTAACAGTATGAGCACAAAACCATGAGGTTTTGTGCTCATATCTTTTACCACAGCGCCTGATCCAGCAGATTCCAGTCTTTCTTCGGGTACATTTCCAGCAGCTCCCGATACTGGTCTTTGGTCAGCCCCGGTGTGTTCACATAGAGCGATACTTTCTCGTCGGTGTTGGCACGGGAAAACCGTTCTTTCAGCTTTTCAAAGTCCTTATAGTCCATGATCCTTCTCCTTTCCATCCGTTGTCTGCCTTTTTCTGCCTTTATAGAGCTCTGCCAGACCAACGGCAAAGAGAAAACCGCCGAACAATTTCCGCAGCAGTTCTCCCTCCAGCCACAATGCCAGCAAAGCTCCGGCGGCAGCGCCCAGAAGTCCTGTCCAAATGAGGGATTTTGCCACAGGCGTTTCCACACTCCCATTTTTCACATGGGTCACAAGGGCAACAGCTGCCGTTGGCAGAAAATACAGCAGATTCACGCCCTGTGCCTGCTGCTGGGTCACGTCCGTCACCCAGAGAATCACGGGAATGAGGATGGCGCCGCCGCCAATGCCCATACCGCTGACGATGCCTGCCAGAAGCCCCGCCAGCAATACGCCTAACACAGCACCATGCGGACGGCTGCCGCAAGGAGAAACAAGCCGAAGATACGGTGGAGCCACATGCCGCTGAGTCTTCCCAGCAGTTTGGCGCCGATTCTTCCGCCAATGATACCGCCGCCGGAAGCCCAAAGGGCAACCTGCCATGCCATTTCCCCTTTCCAGAAATAAATCAGGAGAGAAAGGACGGAAAGCGGCAGTATCACCGCTATGGCAGTGGCGTGGGCTTTATGTGTTTCCACACGGAGGAACCGCTCCATGGCAGGCACCACCAAGGTACCGCCGCCGCTGCCGAAAAGCCCATTGACAAAGCCTGTCACCAGCCCCGTCAGGCGTATTTTCCCCTTTTCGCCCATGGCTTACGCCCCCTTTGGTCAGTTCATCATGTTTCTGCTGTTGGTATTTGTGGCGTCATTCACAGCGTTTTTCATGTCATTACCTACATTTTCCACGCCGTTTTTCACGTCATTTGCCATATTTTCCACACCGTTTTTCACATCTTTGGCAAAAGAGCCTGTATCGGTGCTTTTGGGTGTACCGTAAGAAGTCCGGTCTAAGTCCACCCCTGTATTGACGCCATAGCTTTCATCCCAATAGACATTGCTGCCATAGACATCATCCCGATAATCGTCTGTGGCACCCAGATTGTTTGCGGTATTGCCGCCGCAGCCGGTGACGCCCAGCATCACTGCCGCTGTAGCAGCACAAATTGCCATTCGTTTCATATCATATGCCTCCTTTTTGCCTTCGCAGACTGACTGCATGGTTATTGTCTGCCGAAAAAGCGGAAAAATCCTTGCTTTTTGCTGGAACAAAGGGCAAAATTTGGCAGTTCTGCTCATAGCAACGGCGAAAAAAAGCTGTTACAATAAGGTTTATGTTTTGGGAAAAACAGTTGGGAGTTTTTCCCTGTATAAAGAAGGAGGTCATTTCTGATGTTATTTGAAGAAAGAAAAAGCGGCGTTCTGCTGCACCCCACTTCTTTGCCGTCTGTTTACGGCATCGGGGATTTCGGGGCGGAGGCGCGCCGTTTTGTAGATACTTTAGAGGAAGCGGGACAAAGCTTGTGGCAGATTTTGCCTTTGGTGCCCATCGGCTACGGCAATTCCCCTTACCAGAGCACATCGGCTTTCGCCGGGAACATCCTGCTCATCAGTCCCGACGAACTGGTGGAAATGGGGCTTTTGACAGCGGAAGATCTGGGAGAAATCCCTTCTTTTGACAAGGAACGGGTAGACTACGACGCCGTAAAAGCATACAAACTGCCCCTGCTCCACAAGGCTTATGAAACATTCTGCGCAAAAGCGGACGAAGATATGCAGGCGGACTTTGCCGCTTTCTGTGAAAAACAGGACATGTGGCTGGCGGATTTCGCCCTGTTCACCGCTTTGCAGGCACATTTCCGTGCGGAACGTGCCAAAGGCATTGACGAAGAAGAATATCTCACCTTTGCCGTGGATACCATTGATTTTCTCACAGAAGAACAGCAGAAAGATTATTTCGAATCTGCCTGCTGGAACACATGGCCCCGCACCCTGCGCAAGCGCAACGCTGCCAGCCTGAAAAAATGGACACGTCTGCTGGCAGATGCCATTGAAGAAGAAAAATTCTATCAGTATCTGTTCTTCACCCAGTGGCAGGCATTGAAGGCTTATGCCAACGAAAAAGGCATCTCCATCATGGGTGACACACCCATTTTCATGGCGTATGACAGCGCAGACGTATGGGCAAACCAGAAACTGTTCCAGCTGGACTCCATGGGATTCCCCACTGTTGTGGCAGGGGTACCGCCCGATTATTTCTGCGCCGAAGGTCAGCTCTGGGGCAACCCTCTCTATGACTGGAAAGCCCACAAGAAAACAGGCTACCTCTGGTGGACAGAACGCATCCACAAAGCACTGGAAGATGTGGACTATCTGCGCATCGACCACTTCCGGGCTTTTGAAAGCCATTGGGAAGTGAAATTCGGTGCGGAAAACGCCATTGTGGGGGAATGGAAAAAAGGTCCCGGCATGGATTTCTTCAAGACTATCGAAAAAACACTGGGCAAACTGCCTCTCATCGCCGAAGACTTGGGCATCATCACCGATGAAGTCCGCGCGCTCAGAGAAGAAGCAGGATTCCCCGGCATGCGTGTATTGCAGTTTGCTTTTGGCAATGATAAAAACAACGCTTACCTGCCTCACAGCTGTGACAAAAACAGCGTCATGTACTCCGGCACCCACGACAACGACACCACACGGGGCTGGTACGAAACTGCCACAGAAGCAGAAAAAGATCATTACCGCCGTTATCTGAACGTAGACGGCAGAGATGTGGCTTGGGACTTCATCCGCATGGCTTTTGCTTCTCCCGCCGTATTTGCCATTGTGCCTGTGCAGGACGTGCTGAATCTGGACGGCAGCCATCGCATGAACCGTCCCGGTATTGCCGGCGGCAACTGGGGCTTCCGCTTTGATTGGAACCAGTGGGAGGAAGGCTATACCCACGGTTTGCGGTATCTGGCAGAACTGTTCGGCAGATGTGCGGAAAGAGAAAACAGCGACTTTTAATGACATAGTCGTCAAAGGCTCATTTCATTCAAGCCTTTGACGAGTAAACAGAAGTATAAAGCCATTGGGTCAAGCACTTTGCTCTGCAAAGTCAGCTTCGCTGCCCCCGTTTTCTTCGGGGTGCAGAGTTCCATCAGCAAAAGCCTTGAAACTTTGACTTTTCCCCATGGGATTCCAGTTGGGGAACCCACACCGTAAGAGATGCGGACAGCCATTTATGGCTGGCATTTGGGGAGCAAATGTGTTGAACCCTTTGTTCCCCAACCCCTTCCGCGTTCTTGAAAAAGTATAAAACTTCGTTTTTCTACAGTCTGCGGCATTTCTTTGGGGAAATGCCTTTGCTTTTTCCCCATTTTGTGCTAAAGTAAAATGCGGATAGATATGTTTTTTGACATATATAAAAGGAGGAACAACATCTATGTGCGGCATTTGCGGCTTTACAGGACGTCTTTTGACTTCCGAAGAAATACTGGAAAACATGATGAACAAAATCATCCACCGCGGTCCTGACAGCGGCGGCAAACATATTGACGACGGCGTTTCCATGGGCTTCCGCCGTTTGAGCATCATCGACCTGGAGGGCGGCACCCAGCCCATCTACAACGAAAACAGGGATATGGTCATCACATTCAACGGGGAAATCTACAACCATCAGGAACTCCGTGAAGACCTTATCGCAAAGGGTCATGTCATGGGCAGCCATGCGGACACAGAAGTCCTGCTCCACGGCTACGAAGAATACGGCGAAGACCTGCTGCCTAAACTGCGCGGCATGTTCGCTTTCGTTATCTGGGACAGCAAGACAAAGACACTTTTTGGCGCAAGAGACTTTTTCGGCATCAAGCCTTTTTACTATTCCATCCAGAACGGAAACCTGGTTTACGGCTCCGAAATCAAGAGCATTCTGGAATACCCCGGTTTCAAACGGGAAGTAAACAAAGAAGCACTGGAAAACTATCTCACATTCCAGTACAGTGTCCTGCCGGAAACATTCTTCAAAGGCGTATTCAAACTGCCTCCTGCTCACTGTTTCACTTTTAAGGACGGCAAAATGGACATCAAACGCTATTGGAAACCCGTTTTCGAACCCGACCACAGCAAATCTCTGGAACAGTTCGTGGACGACATCGACAACGCCATGCAGGATTCCATCAAAAAGCATAAAATCAGCGACGTGGAAGTAGGTTCTTTCCTTTCCAGCGGCGTAGACAGTTCTTATGTGGCTGCGTCTTTCCACGGTGACAAAACATTCACCGTTGGTTTCGACTACGAAAAATACAACGAAATCGACTATGCAAAAGCATTGTCTGAAAAAATCCATATCGACAACTACAACAAACTGATTTCCAAAGACGAATACTGGGACGTAATCGGCAAGGTGCAGTACCACATGGACGAGCCTCTGGCAGACCCTTCCGCTATTGCTCTGTACTTTGTCAGCCAGACAGCGGCAAAACACGTGAAAGTTTCCCTTTCCGGCGAAGGTGCTGACGAATTTTTCGGCGGTTACAACATTTACCGGGAACCTCACGACCTGCTGCCTCTGACCAGACTGCCTCGTCCCGTACGGAAAGCCATGGGCGCTGTAGCGAAAAAACTGCCCAAGGTAAAAGGCAGAAACTACTTGATTCGCGGCAGCAAGGACTTGCAGGAACGCTTCATCGGCAACGCTTTCATGTTCCAGGAAGAAGAACGTGAAAAAATCCTGAAAGCTCCTACAGGGAAATATCACCACACCGAACTGACACGTCCTTACTACGACAAAGTGAAAGATCAGGACGATGTGACAAAGATGCAGTATATCGACATCCATTTCTGGCTCATCGGCGATATCCTGCTGAAAGCGGACAAAATGAGTATGGCACACTCTCTGGAAGTGCGTGTACCTTTCCTGGACAGAAAAGTATTCGACATTGCCAGAACCGTGCCCACAGAATACAAAGTCAACAAAGAAAACACAAAATTTGCTATGCGTCAGGCGGCGCACCGTTATCTGCCCGACATGGTTGCGGAGAAGAAAAAACTGGGCTTCCCCGTACCCATCCGTATCTGGCTGAAAGAAGACGCTTATTACAACCGTGTGAAAGCTGCTTTTGAAAGCCCTGCGGCAAAAGAATTCTTCAACACTGCGGAAATCATCAAATATCTGGATGAACACCGTGCAGGCAAGGCAGACAACAGCCGTAAGATCTGGACAATCTATATGTTCTTAGTATGGCACCAGCAGTTCTTTGAACAGGCTGCATAACAGAAAGCAAAAACAGCTGAAATCCTTACATACAAAGGGTTCCAGCTGTTTTTTTTTATTGTAATTTCCGCCGTTCCCCATTACAGCAGAAAAATCAATTCTGTGACGATTTTCTGGATTTTCGGCTCCAATTGCAGGAATCGCTCCAAAAAAGGATTGGTCATGGCTTTGTATTTCACACCTTCCCTGCCCAAAAGTGCGTCTGTGGACACCCCCAAAATATCCGCCAGACGGCACAAATCCGACAAAGAAGGCTCATTCCTGCCGGATTCATAATTGGCAATGGCTGTATGGCTGTAATGCAGTTCCTTAGCCAGTGCTTGCTGGGTCATGCCGCAAATCTTGCGGTATTTCCGTAAATTCTGTGCAAATATGGTTTTCATGTGCTTGCCCCTTTCACCCTTTTTATTATATTTTTTACCATATTTATTATTATATCATAATATAAGTTATTTTTAATACAATAAAAAGCCATGCCTACGTCCATTATACTAACAAAAAAGAAAGGTTAGGATGGACAATGCAAAAAGATTATGCAGAAAACTACAAAAAACTGGGACTGAAAATTGCTTATTTCCGAAAACTCAAAGGGCTGACACAAGAACAGCTGGCAGAAATACTGGACGTGGACACCAGTTTCATCGGGCAGATCGAAGCCCCTAACATTTATAAGCCAATCACACTGACAACATTATTCCGCATTGCGGATGCGCTGGAAATGGCACCGGGAGAACTTTTGGATTTTTAAAGGAGCAGATTTTGATGGAAAACGATTTTACAGAAGAATATAGAATCATTGGTCTAAAAATCGCTTATTATCGCAAACTGAAAGGGCTGACCCAAGAGGAACTAGCAGAGAAAATCCATGTTGCAACCAACTTTATTGGTATGATTGAAGCGCCCAATATCTACAAACCCATTTCCCTCTACACGTTATTCCGCATTGCCAACGCTTTAGATGTTCCACCACACAAATTTCTGGAATTTGACTGATTTTTTCACATAAAAAAGACATGCTCTCATGATTTTGAGAACATGTCATTTTTCTTTTCTTTTTTCCGCATTTTTCGCAAGTTGGGACTTTTTGGGACTTAGAACCCTTTACCCTTAGGGCGTAACCAAAAATCAAAGAGAAAGGAGAGAACACAAATGGCAACATTCACAGAGCATTATGACCTCATCAAGCCCGGCACCGACGACTATTACGACGTGGCGGACTTCAACGAGAACATGGATGCCATCGACACCCAGCTGTATCAAGCGGAGCAGGACATGGCAGGGGTCAGCGAAAAAATCGGCAATCCCGGCGACGAAGGAGAGGACACCCTTTTCGGACTCCTGAACCCGGGCAACCAACCGGAGGAAAAGGCGGATTTCTACCGTTATTCCAAAACGGAAATCAAAAAACAGATCCAGAACTGGAAGCCCAACCTTTCCGGCTCTACCACATTTTATGGAAAACTTACCACTTTTCGCGCAGAAAAGAACGGTACAGTCTATGTAAAATGGACCTCTTCAGACACAGCAAACGGCGAATTTTTCATCTATCACAAAGCGCCTCTTTCCATCCTGGAAGCGCCGGATCAAAGTGAGCTTGGAAGTTCCATACCAAAAGGGCTCCAGCAGGAAGATTTTTGCTATTACCATATCAACTACGTCTATACCCCCAATAAAGGAAACCCTACTACTTTTGAATGGGTATTCCCTGTTATAGCCGGGATAGATTATACCTTCATGTGGTATGCATCTTCTGCTTCTTCACTGTATCTCAATGAATTTTCACTGGGCTACACCGACACCAAAGAAGCATAAACGAAAGGAGAGAATAAACATGTTAGTCAATTTTGACAAAACCGGACGCGTCATCTGGTACAACCTCTATGTAAGCAAAGAAGCGGCAGAAAGCTGTCTTTCAGACAACACCATCTGGCTGGATACTGCCCTGCCCCCTTTTCCCGAGCCAAAGGAAGGCTTTGTGGTCTATCTAAAGCTGAACGAAGAACAGCAGCTCATTTATGACTATGAACCACAGCCGGAACCCGTTTACACAGACCTGCAAATCATCATGCAGGGGCTGGCGGACTTGGAACTGGCAATCCTGGAAGGAGGCATGTGAGATGTACGAAATCCTGAAGAAAAAATACAAACTGGGTTATGTCCGCAAAGACCAGCTCCAGCGTTATCTGGCACTGGGCAAGCTGACAGAGGAAGAATATCAGGACATCATCCAGTTCTGACAAAAACAAAACCGGAATTTCCACACAACTGGAATTTCCGGTTTTTTATATTTCCATTTCTTTTGGTTTGTCGTAGGTGGTTTTCAGCGCCACATTAAACACTGCACCCATGAGCATAGCAATCAAACTCCAGTCCATCCACACCAACAAGGCGATGATGACCCCGATGGAGCCATAAATGATGGAATACCGTCCCATATGGTCTACATAGTAGGAAAATATCAGGGAAAAGAGCATCCACACACCCATGGAGAGGATGGCCCCCGGCAGGATATACCGCACTTTCTGTATTTTAGAGGGCGAAAAGAAATACACCGCCGATAACATGAACAGCAGCGCTGCCGCCATAGGTACAAAACGCATACGGCTCCATCCAGTGATGAATTCCGCAGAAATGGGGATATATTCCCCTACAAATCCCAGCACCCTTTCCCCCAGCAGCAAAAGCAGCAGCATGGCAGGAATGAGCACAATGGTCAAGGCTGTCAAAATGGCAGTGCGGATGGAATGGCTGCCGGATTTTTCTTCGCCGTAAATATCGTTGATGGCTTCCATGAGATTAGAAACTGCCCGGAGAGGGAACCACACAGAGAACACCAACCCGAATGTCAGCAAAGCATTGTTGCTGCTCTTTGTGATATGCCCAATGGCAAGATTCAGAAACGCCACCACATCCTCTGGCAGAAAACGGGTAATCTGTCCATCCAATGTCAATGTAGGCAGGTGCAGAAGCCCCAGCAGGGATGTGACAAAAATAAAAAACGGAAACATGGCAAACAAGAGGTAGTATGTCATGGCAGCGGCGTTGCGCCCCACCTTATTGTCAAAATACCCCTGTATGGTCAGCAGAATCACTTTCTGCCAGCCTTTTCGTTTTTTGATCTGTCCATGTAAATCAAGTTCCATGTTCGTCCTCTTTTCGCTTTTGGATGGCGTAGGTCAAAGGCAGCAGGCATTTTTCCGGCAATATCCGCTGCATGAGTCTTGTGGCGTAGGTACCGCCGTCAGGCAGTATCACCGTTTTTCCGGCAAATACGCCTTTCAGTCCTGCCGCTGCCGCTTTCTTGGGCGAAATACCCTTCACAGCAGACTTGGCGTTGGCGTTGCGGTTAAAGTCCGTATCCACAGGTCCGGGACAAAGAGCAGACACCCTTACCCGGCTGCCTTCCTGCCGCAGTTCTTCTGCCACTGCCTGTGTCAGCCGCAGCACATAATTCTTCCCGGCGTAGTATGACGCCATAAGGGGTCCTGCTATAAACCCAGCCGACGACGCCACATTCAAAATATATCCATAATCCCGGCGGACAAAATCCTGCAAAAACAGCTTTGTAAGGATATGTACCGCCCGGACGTTGAGATTCAGCATATCCAGTTCTTTTTCCAGCGGGATTTCGGCAAACTGCCCCACGGCTCCCATGCCTGCGTTATTGATGACAAGATCAATAGGCATATCTTTCACGGTTTCGTATAAATGATAACAGTCCGCTTCTTTTGTCAAGTCCACCGTGACGATGTCCACATGGGTAGGCAGTAATTTCTGTAATTTCCGCATTTTTGCCGTATTCCGGCTGGCTAAAATCAGGTCAAAGCCCCTCTGGCTCAAAAGCAGGGCAAAAGCCTTGCCAATGCCGCTGGTGGCTCCGGTGATGAGGGCACGCATAGCCCCGCCTCCTTTAGGATTTTCTTTTCATTATACCCGGAAAACAGGGGTTTTTCAATGCGGGAGAAATCGCAAAAAGGTACAAAAAAAGAGCCGGAGCCCCATCGTAAGGATTCCGGCAATTCTTTTTTAAATCAATATTTGTTACTGTGCGTCTTCCAACAGGTTTACCACCAGTCCGCTGACATCGGCTTCTTTTGTGAGCACGCCAACTTCATACATCCAGTCAGCGTTTTCCTGCCATACGGATACTTCCTGATGCAGGAAAGGCGCGGATTCTGTTTCCATATCGGGCAGCAGGATTTCCATGCTCTGTCTTTCTACGTTTTCAGACAGAGGGAAGTTTGCTTCGTTCTGGTTGTCCAGCAGAATCTGCAGCACTTCGTCAGGGTTGTTCTTCATGTCTTCAAAGCCTTTCTGGCAAGCGCGCAGGAAGCCCTGATATTTTTCGGGATTTTCCGCTACAGCGTCTTTGTTTGCCAAAAATACCAGTTCATAGCCCTGAGGTACGCCAAAGTCTGTGGGATAGAAGTAATTTACTTCAAAGCCCTGTTCTTCCATCTGCGGCACTTCGTGGTTGACCATGTTACCGATGGTAGCGTCTACCTGACCGGTTGTCAGTGCAGACATCAGGTCGAAACCAACGTCGATGCATTCGCAGTCGTCAGCAGTCAGACCTGCATTCTGCAGCATTGCCTGAATCTGTGCTTCAGACAGGACAGTACCTGCATAGCCGATCTTCTTACCAGCCAGATCTTTTGCTTCTGTGATGCCGCTGTCTTTCAGGGAAATGACAACGTTCATGGATTTCTGTGTCACCGCACCGATGGAAACGATGGGCACATTTTCCTCACAGGAAGTCATGATGGCATCCTGCATGTAGTACACGCCGGCATCCGCTTTGCCAGCAGCAGGCAGGGAAATGCCGTCATTGGTGTTGGCAGGGAACTGGATCACCAGATTCAGACCTTCTTCTGCAAAGTAGCCTTTTTCAATGGCATCATACAGGAAGGCGTGTACCGCATTGGGGTACCAGTCCAGCACAATGGAAAAATCCTCCAGCTGGGCTTCGTCGCCAGTGGTTTCGGCTGTGGTGTCTGCGGATTCTCCACTTCCGCAGGCTGTCATGCCAAATACCATGGCTGCTGCCATGAGCACTGCAAACAATTTCTTTTTCATCACTTAGATCTCCTTTCTCCATTTGATAAAACGATATTCCAAGACGGTAATGATCCCAACGGCAAGCATAGCCGTTATGGACAACAGCACCACAGGCGCGAAAACGCCTGCGCCGTCCAACTGTGTCATCATACGTTTGCTGAAGTAGCCCAGACCTTCCTGTGCCCCCAGCCATTCGGCAATGGCAGCCCCGATGACGCTGAGGGGGATGGCCATTTTGATGGCAGAGAAAAAGTTGGGCAGAGCCGTAGGCAGTTTCAGCTTCCAGAAAATATCGGCTTTTGTGGCGCCGTAAGTCTGCAATAATTCTTCCATTTCCCGTTTGGTGGCTTTGAAGCCGTCAAAGACCGTAATGGCAATGGGGAAAAAGGTGATCAAAATGGTTACCAGCACCTTGCTCCAGATGGAATAGCCAAACCAGAGGATGAACAAAGGCGCGATGGCTGTGGTAGGGATGGTCTGGGATGCCACGATAACGGGATACAGTGCCCGTTCCACTTTTTCATTGGCATCCATGGCAACTGCCAGCAAAATCCCCAGCACAATGGAAATCAAAAGCCCAATGGCTGTGACCTTCATGGTTGCAGGCAGATGCACCAAAAACAGGGGTTCCCGAAGCTCCCACAGCCGCACACAAATCTGTGTGGGTGACGGCAGGATATAAGCCGCGTCAATAATCATAGCGATGCCCTGCCACAGCAGCAGCAGAACCACAGCCAGAATCACAGAAGGCAGATGTTTTTTCATGGATTCATCACGCTCCTTCTGAGTTTTTCAATGAGGGTTTCTTTCAGTTCCACAATATCAGGACGTTTCAAATCCTCACGATTGCGTGGATAAGACAGGGGCACTTCCACCCGTTCCATCTGGGAGAAAGGTCTGTCCTGAATGATAAAAATGGTTTTGGAAAGGAAAATAGCTTCCTCTACGTCGTGGGTGATGAACAATATGGTCTTATGGTAATGCTCCCACTGATGCAGCAGCCATTCCTGCATATCCACACGGGTCAGATAGTCCAATGCGCTGAAAGGCTCGTCCAACAGCAGCATATCCGCGCCGGACAGCAATGTACGGGCAAAGGCTACCCTCTGCTTCATACCGCCGGACAGGTCTTTGGGATACTTTTTGGCGTATTCAGACAGTCCCACCTGTTCCAGCACTTCTTTGCAGCATTTTTCCTGTTCCGCCTTGGGAACTTTCGCCAGTTCCATAGGCAGGCAGATATTCTTTTCAATGGTGCGCCAAGGGAAAAGCAGGTCTTTCTGAGGCATAAAAGCACTGTAGTTTTTCAGTTCCTGCACCGGGCGGCCATCCACCAGTATCCGACCCTGCTGTAACTTTTCCAGACCGTTGATAAGGCGGAAAATGGTGCTTTTGCCGCAGCCGCTGGCGCCGATGATGGACACAAATTCCCTGTCCTCCACCTGAAAATTCAAATTCCGCATCATGTCGAAGTCGTCTTCGGCATAACGGAAGGATACATTTTCAAATTGCAGCATAACTTCTTTCGCTCTCCTTCTTTACATCTCCATGGCATAAGCCATATCCCAGAACAGTTTTTCATAGCGGCTGCATTTTACGAAAATATCAGTCAGATATGCTTCCTGTTCGGGAGTGATGTTTTCGCCCAGAGCGTCTACGCAGTCAATGATTTCTTTGGTGCTGTCCGCATATTCCTTGCTGCTGTAGCCCTGTACCCATTCGCCGTAAAGAGGATGTTCCACAGCGCCGGGCACCTTCACATGGTGTTCCCCAATGACCTGATAGCTCCATGCGCAAGCCAGCACTGCCATGAGGATTTCCAGCGGGCCGCCTTTGTTTGCCACATCCAGCATATAGGAGGTATAGGACTGGTTTGTCAGAGCGGAAGGGGTCTTTGCCACTTCTTCTTCGGTGATACCCAGTCTTGCCATGTAAGTCTTATGTACGTTCATTTCCCCGTCCAGTACGTCATGCACCATACCGGCAAAGCGGCGCATCAGTTCCGGGTCTTCTGTCTTGATAACGCCGAAAGCGAACACTTTGGCATATTGCAGCAGATAACGGTAATCCTGAATCATGTAAAAACGGAATTTTTCCACATCCAGTGTGCCTTCTGCCAGTTCTTTTACGAAAGGCTGGTCTAAATAACCCATCCAGATATCTTCCACACTTTTATAAAGACGTTCTGTCAATTTCATGTCCATGTTCCTCCTTTTTTCCACAAAAAAAATTCTTTCCCTCTTAGAAGGAAAGAATCTTATAATTTCCATATCATCTTGTATTGCTTCCCTCCGATGGTACTAACCACATCAAGTTCAAAGGGTTGGAATCTGCATTCCTCTCAGCCGCTCAGCGTCGGCACCCCCAGCTTTGTATTCATTTTCTTTATTATAGTACAAAAGAAAAGCAATGTAAATGACTTTTTTGTATACACCATCCCTTTTTTCACACTTTCGCACAAAAAAAATAGTTCGCAGGCGAAATAATTTTACAGAAAATTCCCTTTACATTTTGCAAAAAAAGAATACACTTAGTATGACAACAACGAAATTTACAATGTTTGGAGGTAAAAGGTAATGGACGACGATACCAAGCTGCTGAATCTGGCACTGGACGCCGGTGAGATCATGCTGACATCTGGCGCGGAAACATACCGCGTACAGGATACCATGCTGCGTATTCTTTCCGTCAGCGGACGAAAACACGTAGAAGCCCTGGCGCTGTCTACCATGCTCATTGTGAGCCTGCCCCGTGAAGAAAAGGGGCCCCTTTCCATGGCAAGAGGGGTGAGTGACCGCTCCGTTAATTTTGAGAAAATCTGTGCCGTCAACAACATGAGCCGCTCTTTTGTCGCTGGGAAAATCACCTTGGAAGAAGCCACACAAAAAGTGCTGGAAATCCACTACGCCCCGTCTTTTGCGCCATGGCAGCGGATTTTGGGCTATGCCCTCACGTCCGGCGGTCTGACCATGGTATACAACGGCACCTTCTGGGACGGCGTCGCCGCCTTTATCATCGGCACCCTTCTGGGCATTATGACATATATCATGAGCAAACGAAAAACATCTTACTTTTTCAGTTCCTTCACCGGCGGTCTGCTGACAGGGTTACTGGCCTGCCTGTTCCATTTGATTCTGCCTTTCACCCAGATCGATATGATGATCGTCGGCAGCATCATGCCCATACTGCCGGGCATTACCCTGACAAAAGGTATCCGTGACCTTTTGGAGGGCAACTTCATCAGCGGCAATGCCAAACTGATGGAAGCCTTCCTCATTGCCTGTGCCATCGCCGCCGGCGTCGCTATGGCTTTGAGTATCTTCCCCAATTTTTAAGATGTGCAGGAGGTTATTATGACAGACATCACATTGAAAATGATTGTATTTCAGGCAGCCTTTTCCTTTGTAGGCAGTTGGGGCTATTCCATCATCTGCAACGCCCCCAGAAGGGAACTGCTTTACAGCGGCATCAATGGCTTTTTGTCCTGGTTTGTATATATGCTTGTCTTTTCCTATACGGAAAGCGCCACAACGGCTACCCTCATTGCTACCATGGCAATCACTGCCACAGCGCGGTTCCTTTCCTACCATAGACAGGAACCTTCCATCCTGTACCAGATTCCCGGCGTACTGTCACTGGTGCCTGGTGCCGCCGTTTACAACACCATGCAGGCTGCCATCAAAGGCAATATCCTTTCCACTTATTCCAATGCTCTGACAGGGTTCAAACTCTCCGGCGCCATTGCCATCGGTTCCCTGATCATTCTGGTATTGCCTTACAAAGCCTTTGAAATCTTCCCTCGTTTCGGGAAAAAGAAACAAAATAATTGATCGTATCAAAAAACCGGAAGCCCCTAAAGCAACTTCCCCTTAAGAAAACATTGATTTTCCTTTTCCTTGATTTCTTAAGGGGAATTGCGACGGCTGTCTTCATAAGAAAACATAACAAATAAAATCTTAATAAAATAAGAAAGCCAAAATCCTTTGTTATGATAAGGATTTTGGCTTTCTTTGTTTTCTTATGAAGATGCCCCTAAGAGCTTCCGGTTTTTATCGTTGATGAGAAATCTATTACAGTGCCATGGATTCCTGAGGAGCTGTGAAGGAATCGATTGTTACACTGCCGCCTTCCAGATAAAAGACTTCCATTTTGCCGTCGTCTTCACTGTACATGCTGCGCAGGTCGGGATTCTGTTCCAGCATAGCCACTTTTGCTTCCCGGCTGTTATCCCAAATCACATTGCCGTTGATGCGAATCCATGTGCCGTCGGGATGCATAGCGCATACTTCTGCCAGAGGGTTTTCTTTCAGCTGGCGATATACTTTTTTGGTATTTGCAGTCATAAAATATACGTGATTCTGGTACAGAGCCACAGCGCCGAAGGGACGTACACGGGGCTGGTTGCGCTCACATGTTGCCAGATAAAAAACTTTACATTCTCTCAAATATTCTACAGGATTTTTCATACTTCTACCGCCTTTCTTCTTTTTCTACGTTTACTATTTTATTATCTTCTGTTATGATAGAAAATACAAGTACGATTTTTTTCTATACCTAGTATAGGAAAAGATACTAAGGAGGCATCCTCATGGAACCAGAAAAACAAATCCCCTGTCCCTTTGTCACTGCCCAGAAACTGCTGGCAGGCAAATGGAGCATCCTCATCCTGCACCTGCTCCACGGACGAACCCTGCGGTTCGGGCAATTACAGAAGCAAATGCCCAAAATGACCCACGCCACATTATCCAAACAGCTGAAATTGCTGGAAGCCAGCGGTCTTATTGTCCGCACAGAATACCCCGGTGTGCCGCCAAAAGTGGAATACAGCGTCAGCCAAATTGGCGAGGCTTTTTATCCCGTACTGGATAGTCTGGAAGCCTTCGGCAACGCCTATACCCAGTGGCAAAAACAGCAGGCAGACGAGGAAAAACCGGAAACTCTATAATGCAAATTCCAGTCAAAATAAAAAGCTGAAATCCCTATGATACAAAGGATTTCAGCTTTTTTGCTTTCTTATAATTCCCTTCTGCCTTCCAGCGCCCGGGAAAGGGTCACTTCGTCCACATATTCCAAATCGCCGCCCACAGGCACGCCGTTGGCAATACGTGTCACCTTGACCCCCATGGGTTTCAGCAGACGGCTGATATACATGGCCGTTGCTTCCCCTTCCACATTGGGGTTGGTTGCCAAAATAACTTCTTTCACATTCTCGTCCATGCGCTTCACCAGTTCCGCAATGCGGATGTCATTGGGTCCTACGCCTGTCATGGGAGAAATGGCGCCGTGGAGTACATGATATACCCCGTGGAATTCTCTGGTGCGCTCATAAGCTGCCATATCTCTGGGGTCTTCCACCACCATGATGGTGCCGTGATCCCGGTTGGGATTGGCACAGACGGGACAAGGGTCCTCGTCTGTGAGATTACAGCAGACAGAACAGTAATGTACCTGCTGTTTCGCCTCCAGAATGGCACCCGCAAGGGCTGCCACTTTTTCCTCAGGCATATGGATGATATGAAAAGCCAGACGCTGGGCTGACTTGCCGCCGATGCCCGGCAGACCTGCCAGCTGCTCAATGAGTCTGGTAATGGGATTTCCGTAGTAATTCATGGTATCCCTCTTTTTCTTAGAACATGCCGCCCATGCCCATGCCGCCTGTCAGTTTGCCCATGGCATTGTTGTACATTTCGTCTGCCTGACGGATGGCTTCGTTCACTGCGGACAGGATCAGGTCTTCCAGCATTTCCACATCATCGGGATCTACTACATCAGGGTTGATTTTCAGTTCTTTGATTTCTTTTTTGCCGGAGATGACAACTTTCACAGCACCGCCGCCGCTGGTCATTTCCAGTGTTTTTTCGTTGAGTTCTTCCTGCATGGCAGCCATCTGTTTCTGCATTTTCTGCGCCTGTTTCACCAGGTTGTTCATATTCATGCCGCCCATGCCGGGGAATCCGCCTCTTGCCATATTTCATAACCTCCTAAAAGTTTTGATTTTTACCATATCGTTTCTATTTTATATAAAAAGTGCCGGAACTGCAAGTGTTTTTAGGGTTCCATATCCGCTTCGGGGAAATATCCGCTCATGATGCTTGCCCATTCGGGGTCGTTTTCATCAGAAGCCGCTTCCTCCTCCGCGCCGTAATTGGCTTCCCGCCACTGGTCGTAAGCGGCTTTTTCCAATGTTTGCAGCTGGAAAGTCTTGCCTGTCGCTTTTTCCAGTTCCTCAGTAATCTGGGGCAGATATTTCTGTACCATATCCGCCAATGCGCCATATTCGCAGACCAGATACACATTATCATCCTCTTTGAAGCCAATTTCCACACGGGAAAGCTTGCTTTTCAGAATGGGGTCGCCGATTTCATTGCGGAGCAAAGGCCATTCTTTCTGGAGATTTTCCTTATCCTCCGGCAGCGCAGGTGGTTTCCGCTTTGCCTTGGGCTTTTCTTTTTTCACAGCACCGTCAGAAACCTGTTCTGTCACGGTAACAGTGACACCTTCTGCCACTTTCCGCTCCAATCCTGCCAGTCTTGCCGCCAAGGCAGTCAAATCCGTATCTGCCCATGTGGAGCAAAGGCGCAGGATTTCCACTTCCAGCAAAATACGCTCATTGGAAGCGTATTTCATGTCGTTCTGCAAACCGGAAAAACGCCCAATCCAGTAAGTCAGTTCCGCAGGAGAAAGTCCTTTCGCCTGCTGCTGCAAACGAGCGGCGTTTTCCGCGGACAAGTCCAGAATACGGGCATTGTCGGGCACCGTGGATGTGACCAGCAAATTCCGCAGATGCACCAAAAGCTCCGTCACAAACTGCTTCACGTCACGGCCTGCCAGCAGCATTTCCTCCACCAGTTCCATGGCTTTGGCGGCGTCTTTCTGCTTCAAAGCTTCTGTCATGTCAAAGAATACCGTCTTGTCAACGGCACCCACCACATCCTGTACTTTTTCCAGTGTCACTTCCTCGCCGCTGTAAAAAGCAAGGCACTGATCCAGAATACTCAGGGAATCACGGAGAGAGCCGTCTGCCAGCTGTGCCACATAGCGCAGAGCATCCTCCGTGGCTGTCAGCCCTTCCTCTGTCATATATTTCATCAACGTATGGGCAATATCATCGGCAGTGATGCGACGGAAGTCGAACCGCTGACAACGGGAAAGGATGGTTGCAGGTACTTTCTGGGGGTCTGTGGTTGCCAGAATGAAGATAACGTGTGCAGGGGGTTCCTCCAATGTTTTCAGCAATGCATTAAAAGCACTGTTGGACAACATATGCACTTCGTCGATGATATAGACCTTGAAGGTGCCTTCTGTGGGGGGATATTTCACTTCTTCCCGAATTTCACGGATGTTGTCGACGCTGTTGTTGGAAGCGGCGTCGATTTCCATGACGTTGACGCTGCGCCCAGCCAGAATATCCTGACAGACTTTACATTCGTTGCAGGGTTCCCCATCTTCTGTAGGATGCAGACAGTTGATGGCACGGGCAAAAATTTTCGCTGTGGATGTTTTGCCGGTGCCTCTGGTGCCGCAGAACAGATAGGCATGGGACACACGCCCTGTTTTCATCTGATTTTTCAGTGTTTTCACAATATGATCCTGCCCCACCACGCCGGCAAAGACATTGGGGCGGAATTTTCTGTATAACGCCGTGTAAGACATGGCGATTCCTCCTTCATAACGCCTGAAAAACAGGCGGAAATGTCCCAAAGGGACAGATACAGTATAGCATAGGGCAGGGGAAATGAAAAGGCGGGGAGACAGACAAAAATCCCCTTGACAACACCCTCTCACCCATTATGATAAAAAGAAATAGGTGGTGATAATATGCAGCAGAAAAAAGAACTCAATATCCAAATGGGCAGCCGCATTCGCAAAGCTCGTTTACAAGCAGGTCTGACCCAAGAGGCTTTCGCCGAACTTTTGCATCTTGGACCCAAGCATATTTCTGCCATGGAGCGAGGCATCGTAGGGCTTTCCATGGAAACCCTCCAAAATAGCTGTCAGGTGCTGCATGTTTCCGCAGACACCCTTCTTTTTGGGGATATAAAAAATCTCCGGCAGATGCCCTCAGCGACTTGGGCGGCTTTCTCCCGAAGAATTTGCCCAAGTGGAAGAAATCGTCAATAAAATACTGGAAATTTTTGCAAAAAAAATAAATGTTTTGGGAGGTACTCATGGAATATCGAATCAATGATCAGCGTTTGACTGCCGCTGCTTTCATTTCCTTTGCAAACCAGATCTGGCAGGGTGACTATGACCTAGAAAAAACTGCCGCAGCCTTATCCAAAACCCAGAACATCACCGCTTATGATGGTGATAAACTGGTTGGCTGTCTGCGGATTCTTTCAGACGGTTATTTTTTTGGAACCATTACAGAACTTCTGGTTTTACCGGACTATCAGAAACAAGGCATTGGCAGCAAACTGTTGCAGCGTGCCAGAGAAAACGCACCTTCTCTGCTGTATTTTGGTGCACAGCCGGGGCTGGAATCTTTTTATGAAAAAAATGGCTGTCAGAAAAGCCTGCAATCTTATATAATCAAAACCACCCGTTGAACGGGTGGTTTGATCAGACCCTATAAGGGTCTATCTCTTGTGGTAGCCCCCTAAAGGGGGCATTGAATAGTCTGGCAACCACACTTTTAACTCTGGCTGCCCCCTACT
>NZ_JADCKK010000140.1:0-1266 GCF_014982935.1 Anaerotignum lactatifermentans
CGTCCTTGCGGTAGGTGCGCACCGTGGAGCCCGCGGCGCCCGAGGTGCCCTGGGGCGCGCGGCCGGCGGCGTCCGCGGCCTGGGCGGCCGCCTGGTCGCGCAGCGCGGAGCTGCCGCCGTCGGGGTCGGCCGGGCCGGAGTAGGTGGCGTGCGCCAGCGCCGGGCTCTGCTCGGCGGGCGGCTCGGGCGCGGAGCGGCGCACCTCGATGCGCAGGACGGTGCGCAGGTAGTCCTCGTACATGGTGTCGACGAGCGTCTGGAAGGCGGCGTAGGCCTCGGACTTGTACTCGACGAGCGGGTCGCGCTGGCCGAAGCCGCGCAGCCCGATGCCCTGCTTGAGGTAGTCCATCTCCTGCAGGTAGTTCATCCAGCGCGTGTCGATGACGCGCAGCATGACCTGCGTGTTGAGGTCACGCATGAGGCGCTCGCCCAAGCGCTCGGACTTCTGCTCGTAGCACTCCTCGACGTAGGCCAGCGCGTCGCGCTTGAGCTCGTCGTAGGACTCGTCGGCCAGGCGCGGGGCGTCCTGGTGCCCGGTGAGTTCCACGAGCCACTTGTGCAGGCCCTCGAGGTCGCGCTCGCCGTCGTGCGAATCGGGGGTGCAGAACTCCTGGACGCAGCGGGAGACCGTGTCGTCCATGACGTCGGTGATATGGCCGGCGAGGTCCTTGCCGTCCAGGATCTTGTTGCGCTCGGCGTAGATGACCTGGCGCTGCTTGTTCATGACGTCGTCGTACTCGAGGACGTTCTTGCGCATGGAGAAGTTGATGTTCTCGACCTTGCGCTGGGCGCCCTCGACGGCCTTGGAGATGATCTTGTTCTGGATGGGCATGTCGTCGGGCATGTCGTAGCGCTGCATCATGGCGCCGACCTTGTCCATGCGGTCGCCGCCGAACAGGCGCATCAGGTCGTCCTCGAGCGAGAGGTAGAACTGGGTCTCGCCGGGGTCCCCCTGGCGGCCGGAGCGGCCGCGCAGCTGGTTGTCGATGCGGCGGGACTCATGGCGCTCGGTGCCGATGACCGCCAGGCCGCCGGCCTCGAGCACGCGCTCGCGCTCGGAGGAGCAGATCTCGCGGGCGCGGGCGCGGGCGGCGTCGAGCTCGGCGGAGATGCGGGCGAGGGTCTCGGCGTCCACCTCGATGCCCTGCGCGGCGAGGGCCTCGGGCGTGAGGCGCGCCGGGTCGCCGGCGGCCAGGATGCGCTCGAGCACGGGGTGGTCGATGCCGAAGTCCAGGGCGAGCACGTCCTCCTGCGCCATCTCGTCGG
>NZ_JADCKK010000141.1:0-1238 GCF_014982935.1 Anaerotignum lactatifermentans
CGCGCGCAGCGCCCGCGACAGGCTCATGAGCCCGCGCTCGGCGCGCAGGCGCGCCGGGACCGGGTCGGGGAAGGTCGAGGCGGCCTCGAGGGCCCCCGAGACGATCCTGCGCATCCAGGCGCGGCTGACGCCCTCGGTCACCGGATGGACCGGCAGGATGGTCCCGGTGGACGCGCCCGCGTCGAGCCGCTCGTACTGGGGGCCGCTCATCTGCTTGAACCCGTAGGCGAACTCGACCTTGCCCATGACGGCGATGCGGTCGCCCGGATGGAGGTCCCGGGCGATCCAGGGCTGCTTGAAGAAGGCGGCCTGCATGACGCCCGTCTCGTCGTCGAGGTAGACCTCGGTCACGGAGAGGCGGGGGCGGGGGTGCTTCTCGCTCACGCGGTCGACGGTCGCGACCACCGTGGCGACCTCCCCGATGCGCGCCGCCTCGATGCTCGAGGCGTGCGAGAAGTCGAGGTAGCTGCGCGGGATATGGAGAAGGAGGTCCCCCACCGTCTCGATGCCGAGCCGGTGCAGGGCCTCCTCGCGCGCACCCGACACGTATTTCAGGCGCGCGGCGTCCTGGCTGAGGACGGCCGCGCGGGACAGACGCGCCGACACGCGGGGTGCGGCGATGCGGTGCGCCATACGGGAACCTACTCGATGGAGAAGATGACCGGATAGAGGGGCTGCTCGCCGCGATGCGGGTCGATCTCGAGGTCGGGCTGGTCCTCCTCGATGGCGGCGACGATCTCCTCGAACGCCTCGTCGGACAGGTCCGAGCCGGCGAGGATGGTGAGCGTGTCCCCCTCCTCCTCGGCCTGCATGCGGCGCACGCACTCGAGCGTGACGTCCTTGACGTCGGAGCCGACCACGTCGATGGAGCCCGAGACGATGCCCATGACGTCGCCGGAGCGGATGGGCGAGCCGTCGGCCGCCTGGGAGTCGCGCACGGCGGTCGTAACCTCGCCGTCGCGCACCTCGGACGCAGCCTCGGCCATGGCCTCGACGACCTCCTCGACCGGGGCGACGAAGATCTTCCCGTCCCCCACCTCGCCGGTGCGCGCCGCCGCGCAGATGACCGCCACGATGTCGTCGACCTGCGAGTCGTCGACCACCAGGTCGAACTGGACCTTGGGGATGGTGTTCAGCGGCACCTGCCTGCCGCGCACGTACTCCGTCCAGCCGTGGCTGTTGCCGCAGCCCTGGACCTGCACGATGGTCATGCCCCGCACGTGCGCCTCGAACAGCGC
>NZ_JADCKK010000142.1:0-1233 GCF_014982935.1 Anaerotignum lactatifermentans
GGCAGTTCAGCGCGTCGGCGTCCAAGATCAGCGGGACGTCCAGCTCAAGCAGGCCCGAAACGACCTGCATGCACCCGGAGGCGGTCGTCATACCCGGCCCGCACAGGACGCAGTCGTACTTCTTCGCCGTCTCGCACACCACCTGGCGGGCCGCCGCACCGAAGGATCCGCGGGAATCGGAGGGGATGGCGATGACGGGAACGGACGGCAGGGCCATGCGGATGAGGTTCGCGCAGGCGTCGGGAGCGGCGACCGCGACGTAGCCCGCCCCGGCGCGCGCGGCCGCCTTGGCCGCCATCATCGCCGCGCCGGGATACCGGGCGGATCCGGCGACGACCAGCACCGAGCCGCGGGAGTACTTGTTCACGGTCGCGGGGAGCGGCTCGAGGAACTCGACGAGATCGGCCGCCTCGACGATCTCCGCGGCGTGGTCGACGTCGTCGATCACCTCGTCGAGCTTGTCGTACAGCTCGCCGCAGACGAGCTCTCCCACGTACTGGGGGGCATCGGCGCTGTACAGGCCGATCTTCGGGGCGATCATGGTCGCCGTCTTGTCGGCGCGCACGCAGCAGTCCTCGACGACGCCGGTCTCGGAGTCCAGGCCGGAGGGGACGTCGACGGAGATGACGCGGGTGGCAGTTTCGTTGAGCGTGGGGATCCAGATGGAGAAGGGCGGACGGAGCTGGCCGTGGAACCCGGTCCCGAGGATGGCGTCGATCACGAGGTCCGCGCCGGACAGCAGGTCGGCGAGCTCGTCACGGGACGGCCCCACGACGACCTCGACGTCGCGACCCGATGTGCGGCGCGCCACATGGCGCGCGAGGGCGGAGGGCACCTCGCTCGGCCCGACGGGCGTGGCGACCGTCACATGGGCGCCGCGCTGCTGCAGGATATCAGCGGCGACCCAGCCGTCACCGCCGTTGTTGCCGAATCCGGTGAGGACGACGACCTCCTTGGGATCGTATTCCTGGGCGACGGCGGCGACGAACTCGCCGGCATGCTCCATGAGCTCGGCTTTCGAGGTGCCTTCGCGCTCGATGATGTCCTCGAGCCTCCGGACTTCCTCAGTGCTCAGAATGGGTTTCATCAGCCTGCTCCTGTTCTGCCGGGACGTCGGGGGCGTCCACAGCGGTCAACTCAGCCAACTGGACGGTGTCGAGCTCATCGAGCACCGAGCGCGCGTCGCGGAACGACTGGGCGATGAGCGCCTTGCCGTCCTGCTTGGATTCCTTT
>NZ_JADCKK010000143.1:0-1231 GCF_014982935.1 Anaerotignum lactatifermentans
ACAGCCAGTGACATCCATTCACTTGTTGAGCTCATCAACTCTGTTGAAGGCGAATCTCGAATTGTAATGGAGCATACAGGACGTTATTACGAAGTCCTTGCCCATCAACTTTCCGAAGCAAATCTTTTCGTCAGTGCCATTAACCCAAAGCTTATCAAGGATTTTGATAACGATTCCCTCCGCAAAGTCAAATCTGACAAAGCTGACGCTGTTAAGATTGCCCGATATGCACTTGACAAGTGGCACAATCTCAAACAGTATAGTGTTATGGATGAATTACGAAATCAGCTTAAAACCATGAACCGTCAGTTCAGCTTTTATATGAAGCATAAGACGGCTATGAAGAATAATCTCATTGGAATCCTTGACCAAACCTATCCTGGCGTGAATGCTTACTTTGACAGTCCTGCTCGCAGTGACGGCAGCCAGAAATGGGTTGATTTTGCATCTACATACTGGCATGTGGACTGTGTCCGTAAGATGTCTCTAAATGCTTTTACCTGCCATTATCAAAACTGGTGCAAACGCAAGAAGTACAACTTCAGCCAGTCAAAGGCTGAGGAAATCTATGGAAAAGCAAAGGAGCTTGTTCCTGTACTTCCAAAGGATGACCTTACAAAGCTTATTATCAGGCAGGCTGTTGACCAGCTTAATAGTGCTTCTACAACCGTTGAATCACTACGTACCTTGATGAATGAAACCGCCTCAAAACTACCCGAGTATCCTATTGTTATGGATATGAAAGGGGTTGGGCCTTCACTTGGTCCTCAGCTCATGGCTGAGATTGGAGATGTTTCACGATTTACTCATAAAGGTGCTATTACTGCATTTGCTGGTGTAGATCCCGGTGTTAATGAATCCGGTATTTATGAACAAAAAAGTGTGCCAACTTCAAAGCGTGGTTCTTCTGAGCTCAGGAAAACCTTGTTTCAAGTAATGGATGCTTTGATTAAAACCAAGCCACAGGATGACCCTGTATATCGGTTTTTAGATAAGAAACGTGCTCAAGGTAAACCTTACTATGTCTACATGACAGCGGGTGCCAACAAGTTTCTAAGAATCTACTATGGTCGAGTGAAAGAATATCTTGCAACTCTTCCAGAATCCTAATTATCCACTACAATTTTCAGACCAGCACTGGTGTGGTGGTCTTATTTTGATACCCAATTTTCAACCTGTATAAAATTTTCAATGTTCTTTTAATTTAGCCTTGACTTTTTATTTGCAGGCT
>NZ_JADCKK010000144.1:0-1202 GCF_014982935.1 Anaerotignum lactatifermentans
CTGCTCAAGGCGGTCTACGACTACGAGAAGTACGTCCACATGTTCGGTGCCGAGATGCGCGAGGGCAACCCGAGCCCCGGCAACATGGCCGGCGGCCTCACCACCCTCGAGGAGAAGTCCCTCGGCTGCATCCACAAGGGCGGCCACAGCCCGCTGAACGCGGTATACGGCTACGCCGACCAGCTGAAGCCCCACGAGGGCCTGGTCGTCATGGACACGCCGGGCAACGACCCCTCCTCGGTCATGGGCATCGTCGCCGGCGGCTGCCAGCTCGTGGTCTTCTCCACCGGCCTCGGCACCCCGACGGGCAACCCGGTGGCGCCGGTGCTGCGCCTCACCGCGAATCGCCGCACGGCCGAGACCATGGCGGACAACACCGACTTCGACGCCAGCGCGTCCATCTACGGGCCCGAGTCCATGGCCGAGCTGCGCGACCGGCTCATCGACGCCATCATAGCGGTCTGCGAGGGCAGGCCGACCTGCGCGGAGGCGCTCGGGTACACCGAGTGCGCCCTGCCGCATCTGTGCAACTACATGTAGGGGACGCGACGTCCCGCCCGAGAGGGGGACCCTTCGGCGGGGCCGTCGCGCGGGTGCGCCCGCCGCGGGCGCGAAAGGAGGCCACACGGCTTATGGATCTGCATCTGGACGGCAAGGTCGTCATCGTCACGGGCGGCTTCAAGGGAATCGGCCGCGGTATCGTGTTCCAGCTCGCGCGCGAGGGCGCGGTCCCGGTGGTGCTGAACCGCAAGGACGGCGTGGAGGACGAGTTCGCCGCGGAGCTCTCGCAGGTCACCGACACCTTCGACATCCACTTCATCGACCTCGCCGACACCGTCACCGAAATGAAAGTCGTCAAACACGCCTTCAAAGACCAAGGCATCAAAGCCCAAAAAGGCATCGAGCTTTGAAGTGAGGAGAAACGCGCAAGGGGGTAACGGCAATGCAAATGGTCGATGGCAACTTGTAGCGCGGCGTAACGCCTGAGCGAGAGCAACGAGCGAAAGAGGCACCCGCAGCGGCGGCCCGGCGCGAAGGCGGCGCCAGCCGCCCCGATCAAGCCACGGTGATTGAGCAAACCTCACTGGCTTCATCGGCACCCCTAACGGGGTGCTTCGCGGGTGCGCTCCGCTTACACCGCGCTACGGTATGTCGCCAACATTGGGTATGGGGGGCACGGGCACGGATACCCCCGTAGCGCG
>NZ_JADCKK010000145.1:0-1193 GCF_014982935.1 Anaerotignum lactatifermentans
GGTAGCAGATAATCATACCACCAAGGCTTGAACGAAGTGAAAGCCAGCGTCATTTAGGCGCTGGCTCTTAATAAGCCCTTATAGGGCTAGTGCAAACCACGTCTTTTAGGCGTGGTTATGATTTATTGGAAAAATAGAAACGCTGAGGTCTATTGCCAGCATCCAAATGGTAGGGTATAATGCCCATAGAAGAAATTTGGAGGTGTTCAGGTGTTTTTATGTGATTACCATACCCATACGGGATTTTCCTGTGACAGTGAGGAATTATTGGAACGTATGTGTGAAAAGGCCATCGCGTTGGGATTGCGGGAGTTGGCTGTTACAGACCATGCGGACTTTTTGACCCATGGTGTGTTTGAAGATGAAATAGATTTGGAGAAACGGCAGATAGCTATGGAGGCTGCGCAGCAGAAATATGCTGGGCAGTTGGTGATTCGCAATGGCATTGAATTGGGGCAGCCACAAGCGAATCCAGAAGAATATCGTCGATTGATGAAAAACTATTCTTTTGATTTCATCATTGGCTCCATTCATAATCTGGAAAAAGATCTGGAATTAGACCGGCTGGATTATGCCGCTGTGGACTTGGAAGAACTGTATGGTCGCTTTTTAGATGCGGAAATTGCATTGGCAAAAGATTATGATTTTGATGTATTGGGACATATCACATTGCCCCAGCGTTATCTGTATCGCCAGTCGGAAAAACAGGTGGATTTGCGTCCCTTTGAAAAGCAGTATAAAGATTTGTTTTCTATATTAATAGAACGGGAAAAAGGCATTGAAGTCAATACATCAGGGTTGTATAAAGGTACGGGAGAAACATTGCCCACACCCCAGGTTCTGAAATGGTATCGAGAATCCGGCGGTAAGATATTGACTGTTGGTTCTGATTCCCATCGTGCTTCCGACTTGGCTTTTGGTATCGAAAAGACATATCAAATGCTTCGAGAACTTGGTTTTTCTCATATTTCCACTTATGAAAACAGAAAGAGAAAGGAACAGATGTTATAATTAGCTGTTCTCAAATAAAAAAGAGGGTATCCCCAAAAAAATTTCTAGGGATATCCTCTTTTTTTGGTGAATCCAATAAAAACCCCCGGCTATGCCGGGGGAATCAGTGAGCTTCAGCTTCAAGCAAAAACCTCCTATGCTATAATTATCTTGAGTCCGCCAAGACACAAGAAAGCATAGGA
>NZ_JADCKK010000146.1:0-1193 GCF_014982935.1 Anaerotignum lactatifermentans
TGATCTACGCGCACTCCGCGGTGCCGGCGGCCAACCAGCTCATGCTGCCCTTCCTCTCCCTCGTCTCCGAGGCCGAGCTGCAGCGCAACCCCACGGTGAAGGCCGAGATGGAGGCCTCCGGCCACGAGCTCACCGGCCTTCTGCTCACCTACCAGGTCCACCAGGCTTGCGACATCCTGTTCTGCAAGGGCAACGTGGTGCCCGTCGGCCGCGACCAGCTGCCGCACATCGAGCTCACCCGCCTCATCGCGCGCCGCTTCAACAACCGCTTCGGGCGCGTCTTCCCCGAGGTCGACGCCCTGCTGTCCGACACGCCGCTGCTGCCGGGCCTCGACGGGCGCAAGATGAGCAAGTCCTACGGCAACGCCATCTCCATCTCCATGACCCCCGAGGAGACGGCCAAGCGCATCAAGAAGAGCCAGACCGACTCCGAGCGCATGATCACCTTCGACCCGGAGGGGCGCCCCGGCGTGTCCGGGCTGCTGTCCACCGCCGCCATCTGCACGGGTCGCAGCGAGACCGAGATCGCCGCCGAGATCGGCATGGGCGGCTCCGGCCAGCTCAAGAAGTACGTCACGGAGGCCGTGAACGGGTACTTCGAGCCCATCCGCGAGCGCCGGCACCGCTTCGAGAACGACCTCGACTACGTGAAGGACGTGCTCCACGAGGGCAACCGCCGCGCCAACGAGATCGCCGAGGCGACGCTGGCCGAGGTGCGCGAGGCCATGGGGATGGTCTACTAGCGTCGGCGGCGACGAGGTGAGGGGGCGGCCGGCTCTGACGGCAAGGTGCCGATAGCGGCCGGCGGCGACGAGGTGAGGGGGCGGCCGATGTACCGGCTCATCGCAAGCGACATGGACGAGACGTTCCTGGGCGCCGGCCACGCCGTGCCCGCGGCCAACATCGCCGCCCTCGAGCGCATGCGCGCGCTCGGCATCCTGTTCATCCCCAGCTCCGGCAGGCCGTACCCCTCCATCATGGGGAGCCTGTCGGGCATCGTCGAGCCGGTCTTCGGCATCCTCGTGGTGCTCGCGAGCGGCTGGATCCAGCCGTTCATGCCCTGGCTGCTGTCGTTCGCCGCCGGCGCCATGGTGTACGTGGTGGTCGAGGAGCTCATCCCCGAGGCGCATCTGGGCGAGCACTCCAACGTCGGCACCTTCGGGGTGATCGCGGGCTTCGTCATCATGATGGTG
>NZ_JADCKK010000147.1:0-1175 GCF_014982935.1 Anaerotignum lactatifermentans
CGTATTCCCTCGCCGGTTTGGCCTAGGCCCCCTTTCGCTCGCCGCTACTCGGGGGATCTCGCAGTTGATTTCTTCTCCTCCGGGTACTTAGATGTTTCAGTTCCCCGGGTTGTCCTCCCCCAAGGTATGTGTTCCCAAGGGGGATGCCAGGACCTCTCCTGGCGGGTTCGCCCATTCGGAGACCCGCGGGTCGAAGGGTGTGTGCCCCTAACCGCGGATTATCGCAGCTTGCCGCGTCCTTCGTCGGCTTCCCGTGCCAAGGCATCCGCCGTGCGCCCTGCATATCTTCTCATATGTCGCGTTCTCGTTCCGTATCTACCGGCCCCACGCGGGGGCCGGGGCAGAATCATACCGCCCGGGGCGCTTCGGCCCCGGGCGCGATCGTCGTTTCGATGTCGACCGCTCCCTCGGACAGGGGAACCCTGTCGTGTGGTCACGTGTCGCAGAATCGATTAGATGATTTTCGAGATGATTCCCATCTCGCTCGTCCCGCCCCCGACCTCGTCGGGGGCGGCCCGGGCCGGCTCCTGCCGGCCCGTCTCGCTATGCGGCTCTCAAGGTACGCGGGGATACCCCGGGGACCGGGTACCGCGGGTGGTGCGGCGGACGGGAGGACCGGGCGGGTCCTTCGCCTGAAAGTGTGTCTTCCGATTCCAGGAAGCTCGTCTCCCTAGAAAGGAGGTGATCCAGCCGCACGTTCCCGTACGGCTACCTTGTTACGACTTCACCCCCCTCACCCTCCACACCTTCGACGCCTCCCCCCTGGAAGGTTGGGCCGGCGGCTTCGGGTGCAGACGACTCGGGTGGTGTGACGGGCGGTGTGTACAAGGCCCGGGAACGCATTCACCGCGGCATGCTGATCCGCGATTACTAGCAACTCCGACTTCATGGGGGCGGGTTGCAGCCCCCAATCCGAACTGGGGCCGGCTTTGAGGGATCCGCTCGCGCTCGCGCGCTCGCCTCCCGTTGTACCGGCCATTGTAGCACGTGTGCAGCCCAGGGCATAAGGGGCATGATGACTTGACGTCGTCCCCGCCCTCCTCCGGCTTGACGCCGGCGGTCCCGCATGGGTGCCCGGCACTACCCGATGGCAACATGCGGCGGGGGTTGCGCTCGTTGCGGGACTTAACCCAACATCTCACGACACGAGCTGACGACAGCCATGCACCACCTGT
>NZ_JADCKK010000148.1:0-1173 GCF_014982935.1 Anaerotignum lactatifermentans
TCTCGAACGAGATGCCCGCGAAGGCGAGCGCCCAGATGACGACGAACATGACGATGCCGCCGTAGGGCTCGAGGGTGATGAGCAGAAACGGCGTGTAGGACCCGGCGATCAGCAGGTAGATGCAGCTGTGGTCGATGATGCGGAAGATCCGCTTGGCGCCGGGGACCTGGATGGCGTGGTAGAGCGTCGAGGCGAGGTACTCCAGGATGATCGAGACGCCGAAGACGATGGCGGAGGCGAGGTACGCCGGCTGCGCGCCGTCCAGGGCGGCCTTGACGATCAGCAGGACGAGCCCGGCGATGCCGAGCAGCACGCCGATACCGTGCGTGATGGAGTTGGCGATCTCCTCGCCCACCGTGTAATGCGGCGGCTCCTTGGGGGCGCGCCCGCGGTGCTCCGGGCGCGGGCGCTGCGGGCAGCAGCGGCGGCGCTTGGGGCACGACGCGCAGACGGAGCCGTCGATGGACGGGGCGGGTTCTTCAGACGGGGCGGTCCCGCTGGGGACCGGCGCGGCGACCGACGGCTCGCCGTCGGCGTCGCAGGCATGGGAAGGCTCGGGCTCGTGACTCGCGCCCGTGGTACTTCGGGATGTGGAACCGTCGCTTGATGCGGACATGTGCGTGAGCAATCCTCCAACAGTAGATTGCTCAAAACTATAGCAAAAACCGCCGTCCTGGACAGCCTCCGCGGTTATGACTCGGTTAATTCCGCATCAGGGGACGGCCCCTGCCCCCGGTGGCGAGCCGCTGGGGACGGGCGCATCCGACAGGGTCCGCGCCGATGGTAGGGCCCCTGACGGAGCCGTCCGCGATGGGAGGACCCGCCCTCCCGACGGCAGGACCGATCCCCGACGGCGCGCCCCCGGTGGCCCGCCCCCGGTGGCGAAAGGGCGCGCCGGGAACCCCGACGCGCCCTTCCCGAGCCCTCTGTCATCTGCGGTCCGCTACCGGTCCGCCCGGCGCCTGAGCCGGGTGCCCGCGGCGATGCCCGCCGCCCCGAGCGCGAGCAGCGCGCCGACGGCCGCCGACGGGTCACCGGTCGCCGGGAGGTCGCCCCGGCTGCCCGAGCCGCCGCCGGCATCGGCGGAGCCGTCCGCATCGCCGCCGCCCGCTCCCGCAGTCGTGAAGCGGGCCTCGAGCACGGTGTCGTCCGCGAGCGCCGCGCGGTGGACGG
>NZ_JADCKK010000149.1:0-1134 GCF_014982935.1 Anaerotignum lactatifermentans
AGCTCCAAGTCTATAACCGTAGGGACTATAATCTGTTCCCTATGAGACCTCTGGGTTGGAAATCCCCACAGACTGTCCTGAAGGAATTTATTAAGGAGGGTGTAACATATGTTTGACAAACCCACAGGAATTGCATTAACATACAGATGCCTGTCCTTGACAGATATTTATTGGGTACGCCAGAAAAAAGAAAAAATCTTCTTTGACGAAGTGAACCTTTATGAGAATCATTTGGACAATGCTTTGGTAGATGTTTCCTTAAAGGGAAAACAGCTTACTGTCCATAATGAGCATTTGGAAAATGAATTTGCAAAGGATCTTTCTACGAATGGATGTTTCCCGAAAGCATGGATTAGAAACAATGATCATTTCCAGCTTTATAAAGATGGTGGAAGAGAAGTTGTGAAAAATGAAATCCTCGCAAGTAAAGTTTGTCAGTGCTTTGACTGTAAACAGGTTACGTATACTTTGGGGGAATATGATGGGGAACCTGTATCTGTCAGTGATATCATGACAACCAAAGAAAGATCTATCGTATCCAGAGAAGCATTTGAAATTTATGCGGTAAATAAAGAGATTGACCCAATGAAATATATTTTGAAGCTGGATGCTTATTCTTTTTATATGATGAACATACTGGATTATCTTGTTGGCAATGTGGATAGACATTGGGGTAACTGGGGATTTTTAATCGACAATCAAAAGAATAAACTACTCTGTTTGCATCCGTTGATGGATTTTAACCAGTCTTTCCAAGCGTATGATACCATAGAAGGAGCCAGATGCCAGACAGTTTTACCACTGCATATTTCTCAAAAGGAAGCCGCGGTGGAGGCTGTGAAAAAAATAGGTATGAATCAGATAACAGAAATCGATCCAGCGTGGTTTGCAGGAAAAGAAAAGGAATATAAGATGTTGCAGGATAGGCTGCATATTTTAAAAACATATGTGAAATGAGAAAAAAGTGAATGCAAAGAGCAGAATCTAAATCAGGTTCTGCTCTTTTTTTGGTGAATCCAATAAAAACCCCCGGCTATGCCGGGGGAATCAGTGAGCTTCAGCTTCAAGCAAAAACCTCCTATGCTATAATTATCTTGAGTCCGCCAAGACACAAGAAAGCATAGGAGGTTTTTA
>NZ_JADCKK010000015.1:0-58062 GCF_014982935.1 Anaerotignum lactatifermentans
TAAAAACCTCCTATGCTTTCTTGTGTCTTGGCGGACTCAAGATAATTATAGCATAGGAGGTTTTTGCTTGAAGCTGAAGCTCACTGATTCCCCCGGCATAGCCGGGGGTTTTTATTGGATTCACCAATAATAAAAAACCTCCTGTATACACAGGAGGTTTTTTTGATATCTTAGTATTCTTTTTCAGTTTCGTCTTTTTCCCCTTCTTCCAGACACACATTGGGTCTGTCAGGGAAAATGATCATACCAAAGCCATTGATGCCCACCATTTTCTGGAGCAGTGCTTCGCCGCCTTCCTGCTGTTTGAAGTCGATTTCTTCCTTATACAGTGGCAGCAGCGCATACAGATTGATGAGGGTGCCATCTTTCGCATGGAACATGCTGATAGCTTCGTTCAGCGCGGAAATCATAACACCGCACAGTTTTGTACTTGCTTCGTCATAAGATACATATTTGTCAGAGTTAGGTACCGTATGTCCCCAACCCAGCCAGCTTTTGTATTCATGGGGGAATCTTGCCAGATATTGCAGCAGGTCCACAGGCCACCAGAAGGTATTGTTATATGTTTCTCCTTCCGCAGGTTCAGGCAGCTGCCATTCCGCAGGCAGCAAGGCGATGAGTTCTGCCCTCTCCAGCATCTGATAATCGGGATAAAATTCATCAGGCAGCTGCATAGGCAATGCACTCATACCAACAGTATAAAGCACATGGAAGTCCTGTTTAGTAGGCGCTTCCAGAATATGAATATCTACCTGCAAATAATCATTCAGTTTATCAAAGAAAACCCGTTCTGTACGTCCGGGGAAGCATTTGTTCATATGCTTCTGGATTTCCTGACTATAAGGTGTGGTATGGACAGGACGCTGTTTTTCATTCTTTTTGGGTTCCTGATGGCGTACCACCGTTGTTTCTTCATTCTGTAATTTCTTTTCTTCCATTTTTCTGTCCTCTCTTATGCTTCTTCACCAAACAAAGCTTTGGCAAAATCTTCTGCGTGGAATTTCTGCAAATCTTCGATGCCTTCCCCAACGCCGATATAGCGTACAGGAATTTTCAGTTCACTCTTAATGGCAACAACAATACCACCCTTTGCGGTACCATCCAGTTTTGTCAGAATGATGCCTGTGATGTCTGCCACTTCCATAAATACTTTTGCCTGCTGCAAAGCATTCTGTCCGGTAGTAGCGTCCAGCACCAGATAAGTTTCTTTATGTGCCGCAGGATATTCCCGTTCAATGACACGGGAGATTTTCCGCAGTTCTTCCATGAGGTTCTTTTTGTTATGGAGACGTCCTGCTGTATCGCAGATGAGCAGGTCTGTCTTACGGTTTCTTGCCGCATGAACTGCATCAAACACAACAGCCGCAGGGTCTGCGTTTTCTTCGTGTTTGATGACTTCAATACCGGCACGCTGTCCCCAAACTTCCAGCTGGTCAATAGCTGCCGCACGGAATGTATCTGCTGCCGCCAGCAATACAGACTTACCTTCGTTTTTGAAGTTATGGGAAAGTTTACCGATGGTTGTGGTCTTACCAACACCATTGACACCGATGACCAGCATTACAGTAGGAGAAGGCAGATTTTCTTCTTCCTCTACCCCATCCTGCAAAATGGCAGTGATTTCATCAATGAGCATATCTTTGATGACCGCAGGGTCTGTAGCACGTTCTTTTTTCACGCGCTGACGCAGATTTTCTACGATATCCATAGTAGTCTGTACACCCATATCCGCCATAATGAGAGCTTCTTCCAGTTCTTCAAACAAATCCTCATCAATCTTTGTAAAGCTGCCCAAAACCGTATCTACGCCGCCCAGAATGTTCTTTCTGGTTTTATCCAGACCTTCTTTCAGACGGGCAAAAAAGCCTTTTTTCTCTTTCACGGGTTCCTGCGCAGGAATTTCTTCGGAAACAGGTTCTGTTTCCGCTTCTTCCGCTGTTTCTTCCTCAGCTTCTTCCGCTTCCTGCTCCGCTTCCAATTCTTCTGCCACAAAATCAGCCAGTTCTTCCACAAACTGCTGTCCTTCCGCGTCCGTTTCTTCCACGAATTTTTCTTCAGCAGTTTCCACCTGTAATTCTCTTTCGCTTTCCGCTGCCGCTTCCAGACCTTCTTCCACCAGCTCTGTCAGTTCTTCTGTAAAGGCTTCCGCATCTTCCGGCACAACGGTTTCTTCTGTAGTCAGTTCGATTTCCACTTCGGGTTCTTCTTCCGCTGCGGCAATATCATCATTTTCCTGATATAGTGTGCCGCCGGCTTTTTCGTGGAACTCAATTTCTTCCTCGTCCATGACTTCATGGACTGCCTGATTGATGGCGGTTGTAGTTCCCAGATTTTCATTGACATTCAGCACAATGTCTTCTTCTTTTTCCGGAGTGGTGTTCACCTCAATACCAGCAATCTCCACAACGTCTTTTTCTTCTGTCTGCTCCACCACAGGCTGTTCCTGCGGTTTCTTCTTCAAAAAATCAAAAAATCCCATATTTTCACCTCAAATTAAACTACATCTTCCTGTGCCTTAGAAAAGTCCACAGAAATCAATTTCGAAACACCTTTTTCCTGCATGGTGACACCGTACATGACATCGGCATATTCCATGGTACCCTTACGATGGGTAATGACAATGAACTGGGTTTCCTTGGAAAACCGTGTCAAATACTGGGCATAGCGTCTGACATTGGCATCATCCAGCGCCGCCTCGATTTCGTCCAGAATACAGAATGGTGACGGCTTCATTTTCAAAATGGAAAACAAAATGGCGATGGCTGTCAGCGCACGTTCCCCACCGGAAAGGAGCTGCATATTCTGCAAGCTTTTGCCGGGCGGCTGTGCCACAATATCAATGGATGATTCCAATGCGTTGGCATCATCCGAAAGTTTCAAATAGGCTTTCCCGCCGCCGAACATTTCCTGAAATACTTCGCTGAAATTCTTGGAAATCACGGCAAACTGTTCCCGGAACTGTTTTTCCATGAGCTCTGTCAGCTCGGCGATAATCTGACGCAGTTTTTCTTCCGCTTCCAGAATATCCGCTCTTTGATTTGTCAAAAAGTCAAAGCGCTCTTTCACTTCCCGATACTGGTCGATGGCGCCTACATTGACATTGCCAAGGGCACGCATATCATTTTTCCATTCTTTGGAAAGGCGTTTTAATTCCCCATAAGGGCGTTTTTCTTCTTTCGACGCTTCTTTTGCCGCACCAATGGTGATTTCATATTCTTCCCACATGCGGTCAAAGATACGCTGTTTTTCTTCATTAATCTTTTCCTGTTTCGTTTCGATACGGAACAGTTCGTTTTCCAACTTGGCGGCTGTATCAGCTGCTGTCTGCACAGCTTCTTCCAGTTCTGCCGTATCTGCTGTCAGGGAAGCAATGAGAGCATTGGTTTCCTCCAACTGCTGACGCAAGGTTTCTTCCTGCTGCTCCAGTTTTTCTCGTTCCGCGTGAAGGGCTTCCTGGGTTTCTCCCCGTTTGTCGCCACTTTCTCTCAAAAGCTCCATTTGCTGATGCAGCTGACGGGTTTCTTTTTGCAGTGTTTCCGCTTCCTGCTGCAAACGTAATACCGTTTCTTCTGCGGCATAAATCTGCTGTCCGCTATTGGAAATACGAATTTTCACCTGGGTGATTTCTTCCATCAGGTGATCTCGCTGTTCTTTTTCTTCTGCCAGATTTTCCTGGAAAGCGGACAAGGATTCATTTGCTTCTGCCATAGCTGCTTCGCTTTGCGCAAGGGTTTCTTTGCTCTTTGCGATATCCCCTTCTGCCCGTGACAATTGGTCTGCCAGCTGTTTTTCTTCCAGTTCCAGCAACTTCAAACGGGAATTGGTTTCGGCGATTTCGCTTTCCATTTTCGCCATTTCGCCCTTGCCTGTCTGGATGGTCACGGTCAATTTTTGCAGTTCCAATTTCTTTTCCATAATCTGCTCCGCGATTTCCTGCAAGTCTTCTTCCGCAAGCTGCAAAGCTTCTTCCAGAGATGCTGTCTGTTTTCCTGCATCTTCCAGCTCTTTCTGTAAGGTATGGATTTCTCTGGTTCTGCCAAAGATATTGGTTGTTTTCTTTGCCTGAGAACCACCAGTCATGGCACCGCCGGGATTCATAATATCCCCTTCCAGCGTTACCATCTTATACTGATGGCGATATTTCTTTGCCAGTCTGACTGCCTCATCCAGATTTTCCACAATGAGGATTCTTCCCAGCAGATACGTCATGATCCCACAGTATTCTTCCGCAAAGGTCACCAGCGTATCTGCTGTGCCAATGACGCCCCGTTCTTCCAAAATGGCAGGACGTCCTTCCAGTCCTCTGCCTTTCACCGCTGTGATAGGCAAGAAGGTAGCACGCCCCAAGCGCCGCTGTTTCAGATACTGGATAGCATTTTTCGCATCTTCTTCCGTTTTGGTGACAACATTCTGCATGGCACCGCCCAATGCCGCTTCAATGGCAGTTTCATAGGCTTCTTCCACCTGCAAAAGCTGCCCCACAGCACCGCAGATACCTCGCTCTTTCTGGTCAGGCAGATTCAAGAGGCTTTTGACGCTGTTGTAAAAGCCTTCATGCTCTCGCTCCAATTCAGACAGCAGTCGCAAACGGGATTTTTTCTCAGAAACCACTCTTTCCTGCTGCGCCAGCGCACGTTCTGCCTTGGCTTTGGTTTCTGACGCATGGCGGCTGTCCTGTTCCAGTGCATCCAGTTCCTGTTCCAGAAAATCTGCTGTTTCCTGCTGTTCCTGCGCTTTTTTCTCCAACACTTTCTGATGGACTTCCTGATGCTCCAAACGGCTCTGGGTATGGGCAATTTCTGTTTCCAGCTGTTCTTTTCTGCTGGAGAACTGCTCCATCATGGCTTCTCGCTTGGCAATTTCCCCTTTGGCTTCTGTCCCAATACGAATCTGCTCAAAGATTTCGTCCTTGAAGCTTTCCGCGCGGCTTTCATGCTGCTGCAAAGTGCTGCTCAAGCTTTCATAAGATGCTTCCAGGGTATCCAGCTGTTCCTGTTCCCGATCCATGGTCATTTTCAGGGCTATAATACGGCTGCGGCAAACTTCTGTTTCCTGCTGTTTTTCCGCCTGCTGTTTCTCTTTGGCAGCGACTTCTTTTTCCATACGGGTCAGGTTTGCCGCATCGTTCTGGCTCTGTTCTTCCGCCAGACGGATACGACCTTCTGTTTTTTCAATATCTGCCTTTACCTGAGCAATGGTATCGTTCAATGTCTGTAAAGCAGCATTTTTTTCTTCATTCTGTTGTTTCTTTTCGGCAATCTGCGCTTTCGCAGCATTGCCTTCTTCCTGTGCTGCTGCCTGCTGTTCCGCAGCCAACGCCATCTGTTCTGTCAGGCGGTCAAACTCCTGCTCCATCTGTTCCGCTTCTGTGCAGAACATGGCAATTTCCGCCTGTTTTAGCTGTTCTCGCAGAGAAAGGAACTGTCTTGCCGTTTCGCTCTGTTCTTCCAAAGGCGCAAGCTGTCCCTCCAGCTCCGAAATGATATCTTCCACACGGAGCAGGTTCTGCTGTTCTTTTTCCAGTTTATTTGTTGCTTCTATTTTACGGGTCTTATACTTGACAATCCCTGTGGCTTCCTCGAAAATCCGTCGGCGTTCTTCCCCTTTGGCATTAAGAATCTCATCAATTCTGCCCTGCCCAACGATGGAATAGCCTTCTCTGCCGACACCTGTATCCATAAACAATTCCTGAATGTCTTTCAGGCGGCAGGCAGCGCCGTTGATGCGGTATTCACTTTCACCAGAACGAAACACCCGACGAGTTACCTGCACTTCTGTAAACTCCACAGGCATACGCCCATCCTGATTGTCAATGACAATGGTCACTTCCGCAAACCCTTGGGGTTTTCGGCTTTCGGTACCGGCAAAAATAACATCCTCCATTTTATCCCCACGGAGGCTTTTTGCACGCTGTTCCCCAAGCACCCAACGAACAGCGTCAGAAACATTGCTCTTGCCGCTGCCGTTAGGGCCTACCACTGCCGTAATGCCCGGATTAAATTCCAGTTTGACTTTTTCAGGGAAAGATTTAAAACCCTGTAAATCCAATCTTTTTAAATACATGTTACACCTCGTTTTTGGCTTTCTTTCACAAAAGCCTTACGATACAATTTTTCCGCCAACGATGGTATAAATCACTTTACCTTTGACTTCCTGTCCGGCAAAAGGCGAAAATTTTGCTTTTGACGCAAAAAGTTCCGGCTCAATGATCTGGGTACCTTTTGTTTCAATAACAATCAAATCGGCATCTTTGCCAACGGCAATCTCGCCTTTCTGTTCCAGTTTCAAAATTTCTGCCGGTTTTTTGGACATCAATTCCACCAGACGTACCAGAGAAATGATGCCTGTTTCCACCAGTTTTGTAAAACTGATGGGAAAAGCTGTTTCCAGCGCAGAAATGCCGTATGCCGCATTGCCGAATTCTTTGTCTTTGTCTGTACGGCTTGTGGGACTGTGTCCAGAAGCAATGGCATCAATGGTGCCGTCAGCAATGCCTTCCAGAATAGCTTCCACATCCTCTTGTGTTCTCAAAGGCGGATTGACTTTCGCGAAAGTATTGTAATCTTCCACTGCCTCTTCTGTCAGCGCAAAATAATGAGGGCATGTTTCACAAGTCACCTGCAAGCCACGTTTTTTCGCGTCCCTAACCATGCGCACAGAACCGCCTGTGCTCACATGGGCAATATGCAATCTGGCACCAGTAATCTCTGCCAGTAAAATATTTCTTGCTACCTGAAGTTCTTCTGCTTCTCTTGGCATACCTGATAATCCCAGACAACTTGCTGTATAGCCTTCATTCATGACACCTTTGCCAGAAAGGCTCCGGTCTTCGCAATGGGTCATAATGGGCAGGTCAAACATGCGGCTGTAACGCATAACATTCCGCATCAGTGCCGCGCTGTCAATGAACTCGTCGCCATCAGAAATGGCAACCACACCAGCTTCGTACATTTCACCGATTTCCGCAATGGCTGTTCCTTCGCATCCCATGGACATACTGCCATAAGGATAAATATTCACAGATGCCTGTGCTTTGGATTTGGAAATGATATATTCCACAACGGTTTTATTATCAATCACTGGCTTTGTATTGGGTTCACAGGTGATGGATGTAAAGCCGCCTCTTGCCGCACTGCGGGAAACGGTGGAAATATCTTCGATATTTTCAAACCCGGGCTCACAGATATTACAATGCATATCAATAAAACCGGGCAATACCACATGACCGTCCAAATCCAATTCTCTTGCATCTTCTACATGAAGATTCTCGCCAATATCCGCAATGAGTCCGCCTTCGATGAAAATATCATACAGTTTTTCTTCGGAATAAGGCGGTGTAATGAGTTTACAGTTTTTCAGAATGGTTTTCATGCCAGAGCGCCTCCCATCTGTGACAGAATATAGAACATTGCCATACGCACCGCTACGCTGTTGGCAATCTGGTCATTGATGATGCACTGAGGGCTGTCGATGACACCGTCAGAAATCTCAATGCCACGCTGAATGGGACCGGGATGCATGACAATGGCATCTTCTTTGGCATAACGCAGCAAATTATGGTCAATACGGAAAAACCGCTTATATTCATCCAGAGAAGGCAGGAATGTTTTGTCCTGGGCTTCCATACGCATACGGGTTGTCAGGATAACATCTGCTTGGTTCACAGCTTCCCGCACATCATAATGCACCTGCACACCGAATTTTTCGATACCAGGCAAAAGAAGCGTCGGTGGACCGGATACACAGACTTCCGCACCAAGTTTCGTCAAACCCCAGATATTGCTTTTTGCCACACGACTATGGAGCAAATCCCCAATGATAGCAACTTTCAGACCTTCAAAACTGCCTTTGCGTTCTTTGATGGTCAGTAAATCCAGTAAAGACTGTCCGGGATTTTCGTTGTAACCATCCCCGGCATTGATAACAGATGCCTCAACGCACTCTGCCAGCAAGCGGGCTGCCCCTGCCATGGGATGACGCAGAATGATAAAGTCTGCACCCATCTGGTCTACCAGCTGACCCATATCCTGCAAACTTTCCCGTTCCATGGAATGGGCGGAATTGGTCATATCTACCACATTGGCGCTCAAATGCTGTGCTGCCAGTTCATAGGACAGCTTCGCACGGGCACTCTGTTCATAGAACAAAATGATGACAGACTTTCCCTGCAAATGGGGTACCTTCTTATTCTTCTGGTTCAAAATATATTTCATGGTTTCTGCTGTACTGAGGATATACCGGATATCATCTGCCGTTAAATCCCGCAGTCCGAAAAAGTCTTTCCGATGTAATGCCATTTGTTTCGCCTCCTGTCAGCCCTCCAAACGTTCCATCAATTTCTGAAAATATTCTGGAAGGGGCGCCTCAAATTCCATGTACTCTCCTGTTGTAGGATGCACAAATCCCAGCACCCTTGCATGCAGCACCTGTCCCTGCAAAGCAAAGGGCTGTTTCTTAGGTCCATAGACCAGATCCCCCAGCAAGGGATGTCCGATATATGTCATATGTACACGAATCTGATGGGTTCTGCCTGTTTCCAGCTGTGCTTCGATGAGGGTGAAATTTCCCATCCGCTGCAATACCCGATAATGGGTCACTGCATGGCGGCTATGTTTCTGAGTTACCGCCATCTTTTTGCGGTCCAAAGGATTTCTGCCAATGGGCTGGTCAACGGTGCCCTCATCTTCTTTAAAACCATTGAATACAATGGCGTTATATTTTCTTGTGATGCTGTGCTCTGCCAACTGTGCCGCCAAAGCCTGATGAGCAGCGTTGTTTTTTGCTACCATCAATACCCCGGAAGTATCTCTGTCGATGCGGTGCACAATGCCGGGGCGTTTTTCCCCATTAATGCCGGAAAGTTCGCTGCCGCAGTGATACATCAAAGCATTGACCAATGTGCCTGTATAATGCCCCGGTGCAGGATGAACAACCATCCCCTGAGGTTTATTGACCACAATCACGTCAGCATCTTCATAAAGAATATCCAGGGGAATATCCTCCGGCAATATTTCAATTTCCTTTGCTTCCGGCACTTCCACATCAATAACGTCTTTTTCACGCAATTTATAATTGGATTTCACGCTGCCGCCATTGAGCTGGATGTGTCCCCCTTCCACCAGTTTCTGTACAGCACTGCGGGAAAGGTCTTCCATATTTTCCGCCAAAAACACATCCAATCTGGTGCCAACGTCTTCTTTTTCTGCCGCAAATGTAAAATATTCCATCATTTCTCGTCCTTTTTCTTTTCTAACTTGGGTTCTTCTTTGATGACAAACAAAATGAGTGCTGCCAAAACAATGACACCCACCACAACATAAATATCAGCTACGTTAAATACGGGCCAGCTGAAGAATGTAAATTCAAAAAAGTCAACCACATATCCACGGAATACACGGTCAATCATATTGCCTACGGCACCAGCCAAAACCAGTACCATAGCACAGCGTACCCACTGATATTCTTTGGTACGGGGCATTTTCACAAAATAATAAACCAGAAAAGCCACAATACAAAGTGTCAGCAGCAGAATAAACCATTTCTTACCGGAAAACATACCAAAGGCTACCCCTCGGTTTTCCACAAAGGTCAGATCCAGAAATCCATCCACCACAGTGGTAGAGCCGATGGGCTTCAGGTTCACCAAAGCCAGATATTTCGTCAGCTGGTCGATCCCCACCAATACCGCCGCTGCAATGATAGCTATGATCCACATTTCAAATCTTCCTGCCTTTCCGGGAAAAATGTTCCCGTTTTTTTCATTTCTACATAACAAAAGCAGCCGCAGCAAGGCACCCGCATTGCAGGCACCTCGTTACAGCCGTTTTCATTCCATACTTATTTATGAGTTGCTTCTTTGTGTGCAGCTTCTTTATCAGCTGCTTTGGCAGCATCTTTTTCTGCCAGGATTTCGTTTTTGTCCAACAGTTCGATTTCTGCATACAGCAGCAGTTTCACGCGGGCACGCATGAGTTCATAACGATTCTGCAGAGCAGCAATCTCCTGTTCCAGTTCGTACACCTTTGTTCTTGCAGCAGAGAGGATTTCGTCACGTTCCAGCTTTGCTTTATCAATGATCTGTTCCGCTTCCGCCTTAGCAGCTTCTTTGGTTTCTTCCGCAGCAGCTTCTGCCAGGCTCAGTGTGCGTTCCAGTGTTTTTTCCAGATTGCGCAGGCGGTCTGTGTCTTCCTGAACCACTTCTGTTTTTGTTTTGGACTGCATGCTTTCGTTATACAGTTTTTCGTAATCTTCGTAAATATCGTCCAAAAAGGTATCTACTTCTTCGGGAGAATAGCCAACAGCTACTTTTTTGAAATCCTTTGTTGCAATATCGTTGGGTGTAACCACAAAAAAACCTCCTTAAATATATACGCCTACCTCTATGCCGGTTCTGTCCTTTTTGTTTTTTCCGCCGATGGAAAGCAGGCGGAACCGCCCAAATCCCCGAACAGAAACCATATCCCCTTCCTTTAACAAAAGAGAAGGATTTGTTGTCACATTCCAGTTCACATTGGCTTTTTCCCCAGCGATGAGTGCCTGCACCTTCCCCCTAGAAAGATGGAGCACACCTCCTGCCACGGCATCCAGCCGCACAGAAGCCACTGTCAGCCTGCGAACTTCAATTTCTTTTTTTGCCTCAATTTCCGACAAATCTGTTTTTTCCACCTGCACTGGGGTGCGGGATACCTTTTCCAGATTCACCAGAATATAATCGGCGATTTCCTCTGATACAAAGCAAAGGGTCTGTTCTTCGGACACAAGAATGTCCCCGACCTTTCCCCGGTCGATGCCAAGACCTAAAATAGAGCCCAGATAATCCCGATGGCTCAGGTCTGTCTGACCGAATTTTTTATGCTTTGTGATACGCAGGGCACAAATGGGAAAATCTTTTCCTTCCAACTCCATATAATCCGGTGCAAAACCCAGCATACGCCGCTCACAGTCTTCTGTGCCGCCAAAGGCAACCACATTCAAGTCTGAAAGAGAGCGGAGTTTTTCCAGAAACTTTCCACTTTTTGCCATATCCAGGAAATCCGTAAACGCCGGTGTATGGCGCTTATAACTGAAAGCAGCCTGATCCAGCACTTTCGCAAACAAAAGTCTTTCCTCAGGCTGTGTCATTCCTTGTAATAATGCTTGTTTATTCACATCCGTCACCTCGTCCCATCAGAACAGAAGCACCAGACCCATCAACAACTGTTTTACCAGCACCATCAGAATCAGTGCAATGATAGGAGAAAAGTCCAGCATCATGCCGCCGCCCAATGGAGATTTTTCCAACATACTGCGACAAGGTCCCAAAATGGGTTCTGTCAGATTGTAAATGAGGCGTCCCAAGGGATTGTTATATCCAAACATGGGAATCCAGGATAATAAAATCCGAATAAAAATCAGCCATTCAATGACATTGAAAAAAACATCAATGGCTTGTATAAACAATACTTGTAAACTCGTCAAATGATTCTTCCTTCCTTATCTGCCATTGCTCATCCAGGGAAGAATGACACCTTTTGTTTTCAGTTCTTCCTTGAAATCGCCGCTGATATCTACATTTTCAGGAGCAATGACAAAAATATTATTTGCTACACGCTGAATAGAACCTTCCAGAGAATAGCAGGTACCGCTCAAGAAGTCCATGATTCTTTGTGCAACAGGGTATTCTACTTTTTCCAGATTTACCACAACAGGTTTTTTGGTCTTAATCTGATCACAAATTTCCTGTGCATCCTCATAACATTCCGGTTTGATAATCACTACCTGCATCTGAACGTTTGTGTTGATGCTATAAACCTGCGGATTGTTTCTTGTTGTTTTGCGAGGCGCAGATGTGGTGCTGTAATCGGATTCGCGGCTGACGTCACGAAGACCATAGCTGCTGCTTACAGGAGCTGCCTCTCTGGCAGGAGCTTCATATTCATAATCATCTTCATAGTAATCTTCATCGTCTTCGTATTCACCAAACATCAAATCTTTCATTTTATTAATAAACTTTGCCACTTTCTTATCCTCCTAGATTTCTTTTCTTGCTTAAGCCTTATTGGGGTAGAATCTTTCGCCAAAAATACCGGTACCCACTCTGACAATGGTTGCGCCCTCTTCAATGGCTACTTCATAGTCACCTGTCATCCCCATGGAAAGCGTATCCATGTTTATATTATCAATTTTTTTGCCGTTCATGTCAACCAGTAATTCTCGCATTTTACGGAAATATACCCTATTTTCTTCAGGATTTTCTACAAAAGGCGCTACCGTCATTAACCCTCTGACACGAATGTTGGGAAGCTGTGACAGATCGTGCAAAAACGCCTCTACTTCTTCCGGTTTTACGCCAAATTTGCTTTCTTCATCAGCCATATTGACTTCCACCAGAACATCCATCACAAGATCTTTGGCTGCTGCACGCTTATTGATTTCTTCTGCCAGACGCAGACTTTCTACAGAATGAATCATGTCTACCTTGTCAATGATATATTTTACCTTATTTGTCTGCAAATGTCCAATTAAATGCCAATGAACATCTGGACCCATAGGTTCATATTTCTCCATGATCTCCTGTACTTTATTTTCGCCAAGAGAAGTCAATCCGCAGGCAACAGCTTCTTTGATAACTTCCACCGGCTTTGTCTTGCTGACAGCCAGCAGAAGAACATCTTCTGGTTTTCTGCCTGCACGGGCAGCAGCATCAGCCACCCGTTTTTCAACTTCTGCAATGTTTTGCTGTATGGTTCCCATTTTGTGCATCTCCTTTTTATCAATAAATGGATTGTCCTTCTGTAATATTTTTCGCATCAGATACGATGGTATCATATACTTGAAGACCATAACTGCTGTTGGATTTTACGATAGCATATTCCTGATTCTGTTCCAGAATGGTGATGGGCACAAATTTTGCCATGGAGCTGTTTGCCACATATACACCCGGCATGGTTTCCACCTCTGCCACAGTATATTGTCCAGCATTTTCTCCAGTTCCCTGCAAAATCACATCTCCCAGCTTCAGCGTCTGGTCAGACTGCGCCAGATATGCATAAGAATCATCACTGCTGATGATGGTCGTTGCAATAAACTTGGAATTATCTCCATTGACCAACAATACGCCCTGATTGCCTCCGCTTTCTGTCAGGCAATCCAACGGAATTTTCAGCAGAGATTTTTCAACGATAGCGTTATTGGGAATTTTCAGCCCTTCCACTGTTTCACTTTCCAAACTGAAAGAAATGGTACGGCTGTCCATAAATTCATCCATATATGTAAAGCAAGAGAATACAACCTTCGTTTCCGTTTCACCCGGTGTAATGGAACGAATGGTTGCAGATACTGCCGTTGTTGTATCCTCACCAATCAGATTCAGCTTTTTGGTACTGCCAACTTCCCAATCCAGCACTTCGTTAGCCGGGAAATTGGATACGATATACCACTGATTGCTTCTGACAATACGGAACAGCGGATCTCCCTCTTCTACGTTATTGACTTTGGAAATATAAGTCATTTTTTCACTGCCGCTGAGCTGACCAACGGTAATTTCATCCAAAGCATCCGGTGTCAGTGTTTCTTCCAGACCGTCATAGCTGAACGCCACAACGCCGCTTTCCGGTGCCGTTACAGAACTCATACTCTGAGAAAGCTGCTGTTCATAAGAACTGCGTTCTTCGCTGAGCTGAGAAAGACTTTCCACATCTTCTGACAGCCAGATTTCATTTCGCTGGAGCATATAGCTGTCAAGCTGTGTCCGCATAGAATATAAATAGGAAGCATCTGTTTTCATGGATCTGCTGCCAAACATTTCCACTGTATTTGCCATATTATTTTCTATGCGCGTAATATCCTCAGAAAAAGCTGACAAATCACTGCGGCTTTTCTGTGTTTCCAGAATATCTTTATCAATGGATTGGAGTTTTTCTTCCAGCACATCTGTAGACGCAGTGTCTTTTACCTGACATACCACAGCGGATTTGGAAACATAATCTCCTTCCGAATATTCATAAAATGGCGTTCCTGCACGGTCACTCTTGACCACGTATTCATCCCGCACAATGATGCCCTGTCTGCTCACCGGTGTGTCAATGGTGCCGTAAGTCACTGTTTCCACATTGGTTTCCGGCTTTTTGACTGCCATCATCATCAGCTGTGCCACTAAGTACAAAGAAATCACACCAAAGACAAACAGTGGCAAAATACGTCCCGCATAATTTCTGCGGCGCTTCACTGTTGCTTTAGATGGTTTTTTCGGCTGTGCGGTTCTATGCTGTGCCTTTTTGGGCTGCACAGGTCTTTGATGCACCCGCGGTACCGGCTGGGGCTGTGTTCGTCCATAATAACGATTTTCATTTTCCCGCTTTTGCCGGATGCGGTTTAACTCATATACATTATCCCTTTGGCTTCGTCCTTGCGGTGGTCCATTGGGACGCTTTTTCTTTTTTCTGGTTTTATTTCCCGAGGAGCCTTTTTGCATTGGTATCCTCCTTTTTTTGTTTTTTACTCTACTGCATCGTTTTATTATAATACATTTTGTCTCTCGGGTAAAGGGCAGTACCCATTTTCTGTCTTTTATTTTTATAAAAATTCCGCCGTTTTTCATAAAACCACAAAGGGCAGATGTTTTCTGCATCTGCCCTTTTATCTATATAAAAAGCTCCTGATAGCTTTATGCGTTTTTGTCTTGGATGGTCAGCTGTAAATCCATACCTTTTTCTCCGTTACGAATGATGTGAACGGAAACGGTCTGACCAATCTCTGTTTCTTTCACCAGTTCGGATAAAGAATCCATATCCATGACAGTTTTTCCGTTAAATTCTGTAATGATATCCCCTGCCTGGATACCAGCCTGTGCCGCAGGACCACCTTCTGTTACTTCTACAATCAGCGCACCTACAGGCAGTTTATACAAAGAAGCATTTTCAGAGGTAATGCTTGTGCCCATGATACCAATATAAGGTGTTGTTACGGTACCATCTTCCAGCAGATCCTGTGCGACAGAGATAACTTCATTGCTTGGAATTGCGTAGCCCATACCTTCTGCCATAGAGGAGTTGTATTTTGCTGTATTGATGCCGACTACTTCACCACGGCTGTTTACCAGAGCACCGCCACTGTTACCACTGTTGATAGCTGCACTTGTCTGAATTACATTCAATGTGTTGTTATCCACACTGATGGTCTGATTTTTCACACTGACAATACCATCTGTTGCAGAAAGTCCCAGACCCATTGCATTCCCAATGGCAATAACGCTTTCACCGACTTCCAATTTATCAGAATCGCCGAATGTTGCAACAGTTACTTCATCAATGCCAGCTGCTCTCAGATCATCCCAAGAGATCGTCAGTACAGCCAGGTCGGAATCGCTCTTTGTACCAACGACTTTTGCCTGTACACTAGTTGTGTCATTGATGGTAGCATATACTTCTGTAGCATCTTCAATAACGTGGTTATTTGTTACGATGGCAATTTTATCATCATCGGAATAGAAGATAACACCACTGCCGGCGCCTTCGCCTTCATAAGGCACACTGAAAGCACCATAATAAGACGTTACGCCTTCAATTTTTGTGGTGATACTTACAACGGAGGGTTTTACCGCACGTACCACATCAATGGTGGACATCCCTGTTCCTGTTGCTGTCTTTTCCACATTCATGGTGCCAGATGATGTTACTGTACTGCCGCCTGCATTTTGATAATGCTGTTCAACTACGCCATAACCTGCGCCAATACCGGTACCGCCTGCCAAACCAATAATCAGACAGCCCGCAATGAGTTTTGCCCAGCCGCTGTTTCTTTTCTTGCTATGTTTTTTCACATGTTCCGCATAGCAATTTTTATTTTTTTCCTGTTTTCTGCGTTCTTCTCTGGGACCAGCCGCATGTTCAGAATGTTCCGCTGTGTCTTCTTCTGTAAATTCCTGATGAACATGTTCTGTGTTTTCTGCTTTCTCTGCTTTTTCTGTTGTTTCAGATTCGAAACACATGGGCTGTGCATCCTCCGGTGTGTAGTCCCGCAATGTTTCACTGTGATATGTCTGCTGGGACTGTTCACTTTTTACTTCTTCTGCTTTTGCATCTTCTGCTGCATTCTGTTCCACATCTTTGGATTCATATGCATTGGATGTATTTTCGCTGTATTCATTTTCGTTGAGCACTATTTCTTCGTGTTCATTTTCTACGTGTCCATGGATTGGCTCCATGTTGTTTTCGTTTTCCCTTTTATCTTCATTTGGATTATACATATCTCATTCCTCCTGTTATATCTGAATTGCTTTTTGCTTTCTTTATTTTCTTTGTTGTAATTAGTATATTCTACTATTTTGAACAAAATATGAACATGACATAAACAAAGCTTAAACATTTTATGTTCTTTTTTAGCCGAAAAATTCCAAATACTTTCCTTTATAAAATAAGGTACCATAACAAACAATATAGAAAGAGGTGATATAAAATGACTAAAAAGAAATATCAACAACACAAAAAAACACCTAAAGACACCGTTTCCGGCAATGACTTATATCAAATCCGCCAAAATGCCCATTACAGCGACAGCGGCAAAGCAGAACCGGACAACAACATCTTTTGGGAAGAACGCAGCAATCCTTTGAGCAGCAAAGGCAATTAAAAGGATAAAACGAAAGCAATCTTTTCAAATCCTGATAAAAAATAAGATAGCCAGAACCCTTTACTTAAGGATTCTGGCTATCTTTATTCATATAAAACAATAATATACTGCTTTTTCTATACATCTATTAAGGCTGACAATTTTCGCAGGGACGGTACCCCTGAGAAATGGCTGCATCTCGGCTGTTCAAAGACACCTTATTACTGTCTTTCATTCGAGAAACAGAAGAGCATGAAGCACGATGGAATATTTTGGAATTTTTATTCCCAACATAAGTGACTGTTGTTTCTGCCATTGGCTTTGAGGGCTGTTCCGGTTGTGTAACCGGTTTCTGCACTGGAGTTGTTCCGTTAGATTTTGCACCCACATCAGAAAGTGTCAGTTTTTCCGTTGTATCGAAAGAAATCTGCTGTCCGTCTGTAGTCATGACAATATCACCTGAACGGAATGTTCCATAAACATCTGCGCCTGTATTCAGATAAGCAGACAGCGCTTCTTTATGAGGATGACCATAGGAATTATCAAGTCCTGCGGAAATGACTACATATTCCGGTTTTGTAGTCTGAAGGAACTGACTGCTGACAGAAGTTCTGGAACCATGATGCCCTGCTTTCAGCACATCCACATCAGAAAACAGACTGCTATTGGCATCTGCCACATCTGATGACAAATCTCCTGTAAATAATACTTCCACATCGCCATAGGTAAGCATGGTTACAACGCTGTTATCATTGGCGTTATCATAAACATCTGTAATGGGCAAAAATTCCAGTGTAGCCCCGCTGGGCAGTGTGATATTCTGTGCCGCTGTATCCGCAGCATAGTCTGCGCCTTCTGCCTGTACTTTATTATGGTAGGTTTGATATGTCTTTGTGCTGCTGGTTCTGCCGTTATCCACCACTTCTTCTATGGTGTACGCATCAAACACCGCAGGCAAACCGCCAATATGGTCAGCATCTTCATGACTGGCAACAACCACATCCAGATCGCCATCTACATAGTCTGAAAGATACTGCACAACCTTTGTCCCTTCTGCAGATACCCCTGCATCAATGAGGATTTCAAACTCGCCGTCGTTGATGAGTGCTGCGTCCCCCTGACCAACATCCAGAAAATGTACTTGAATGTCCCCATTTCCTGTTGTTTGTCCACCAGAAGTCACAACAACCGTATTGGTATCCCCATTCCACTGAACTTTGGCACCAAAACTTTCCAGCACCACACGAATGGGCAGATATGTTCTGCCATCCTGTATCAATGCAGCAGTATCATTTTCCACTTTCGTCCCATTGCGATAAATATAAGGCTGTCCAATGGGTACTTCCACCGTAATACCGTCTTTTTGGGCAATTGCCATCTGTTCGGTTCCATCCCAGGAAACTGTGCAACCATACGTTTCCATAGTTTGCCTAAAAGGAACTTTTGTTCTCCCAGCATCATCGACAAAAGGCGCGCCTGCTTCTTTTGTATATGCCACTTGTTTTCCATTGATTTCAACTTTCGTGGCTCCATCCGCATTGGTACAGTTTGGCACAGAAATCAACAAAGCCGCCACTAAAAGCAGTCCAATCTTCTTTTTCATCCTATCCCCTCCTTCGGTGCTTTGTCAGATTATATCACACTTTGCAATATGCTTCAATGTACTTTCAGGATTCTTTTCTTTTTTGTGCAAGTGCATTATAAAAACATATGTTCTTTTTGTTGACTTTGCATATAAGAACATATAGTCTGTTTTTTCCTGTAAAAAAAGCTGGAAATTTTCGATTGCTCAAAAATTTCCAGCTCATGATTTTCAGAAAATTATTCCTGTACCTGTTTTGCTACCTGAATCATGATGGCGCATTCCATACGTTTACGGAACAACTGACAGCCATATTCATATACGCCTGCAATATCCCCTGTTGCATGGTAAGCATTTGCAGCACAGCCACCGGAACAGTACAGTTTTGCCCAGCAGTCTTTACAGTCGGGACGTGCATAAGCATTGCATTTACGGAATTTATCCTGCACTTCTGGATGGGTAACGCCTTTCCAGATATCTCCCAGACTATAAGCAGGGTCACCTACGAACTGATGGCAAGGGAACAGTTCTCCCCAAGGAGTAACAGCCATGTATTCTGTACCACTGCCACAGCCGGTTACACGTTTATATACACAAGGACCGCCTGTCAGGTCGATCATGTAATGATAGAAAGTGATGGGCTTACCTTCTTTTTCTCTGCGGAGCATATCTTTTGCCAGAATTTCATACTGTTCAAAAAGTACAGGCAGATCTGCTTCTGTCAGTGCGTAAGGTTCCTTGGGATCACAAACAACGGGTTCCATGGACAGTTCTGTGAAGCCTAAGTCTGCCATATGGAAAATATCCTTTGTGAAATCAATGTTGTCATGTGTGTAAGTACCACGTACATAGTAGCCAGTGTTGTTTCTGCTCTGAACAAACTTCTGGAACTTAGGCACGATTACATCATAGCTGCCGTGACCGCCAACAGTGCGGCGCAGTCTATCATGAACTTCTTTTCTGCCGTCCAGACTCAGTACCACGTTATGCATTTCTTTGTTTGCAAATTCGATGACATCATCATCAACCAGCAGACCGTTGGTAGTCAGTGTGAAACGGAAGTTTTTGTTGTGTTCTTTTTCCACACTGCGGGCATAATTTACCAGCTGTTTCACCACATCCCAGTCCATGAGGGGTTCGCCGCCGAAAAAGTCCACTTCCAGATTTCTTCTGCTGCCAGAGTTGGCAATGAGGAAATCCAGAGCCTGTTTGCCCACTTCAAAACTCATGAGAGCACGTTCCCCCTGATATTTGCCCTGACTTGCAAAACAGTAATCACATGTCAGGTTGCAGGTGTGTGCTACATGAAGGCACAGTGCTTTAATGTCGTTGTTCTTCATTTTGAAATTTGCCGCAATGTCTGCGTACAGATCTTCTGTAAAGAGTTTGCCTGTTTTCTTCAGTTCTTCTACCCCTTCCAGAATATCCGCGATTTCTTCGGCTGTTACTTCTGGATTATCTGCGTATTTTTCCAGAATCTCCTTTGTGATTTCTTCTTTTGTATGTCCTTCATACATACCGATGATGTCGTATGCCACATCATCCACAACATGCACGGAGCCGCTGTAAACGTCCAGCACAATGTTGTAACCGTTTAACTTGTACTGATGAATCATAAAAATCCTCTTTCTATTTTATATACTATTTGATCCGAAGCCATCTTCGGGATTATGCGTAAAAAGTCGCCGCCCGAAACGGGCAGCGACTTATCCTGTCGCTTCTTATTTGTTTTCGCACTGCTGGTTTGCAACACCACAAGAAGTTTTGCAAGCAGACTGACAGGATGTCTGGCATTCGCCACAGCCGCCGTGTTTAACACTTGCAGCCAGATCACGGGTATTCAATGTCTGAATGTGTTTCATGTATATCACCCCTTTGCTTTTACGGACGTCTTTTCCTTTAAGACATACCTGTTCGTATTCTATCACAAAAAATGTCGTGTTTCAAGTTTGAACCAAAAAATGTCACATCATTCCTAAAAACGCACACGAATCCATCCATCTTTTGCAAAAGCGCACTGGACATTGACGCCGTTTTTCTGCATATAAAAAGCCTGTGCCAATACTTCTTCCGAAATCCGTTCCCCTGGTGCAACAAGAGGAATTCCAGGTGGATACGCCCAAAGAAAATCTGCCGCAATTTTTCCAAGACTGTCTTGTAGCATTACCTCTGTTGTTTCTCCCTGCAAAGCCTCTTCCATACCGCATACTATCTGCGGAAGCACCATCTGCCCTTTCGCCAATGGCTGTTTTACCGGCATTACTTCTTTGTCAATTTCCAGCATGGCTTTTGCCAGCCGTTCCATTCCTTCGTCTGTATCGAAAATGCTGGTCATTGCCAATGTATGCAGAGATAAAGACATTTCCATTTCCAACTCATATCTCTCCCGCAGGATGTCAGAAAGTTCCACCCCTGACAGATTGCAGTTTCCTGTAAAAAAGAGGAGTTTTCCCCTGTCATGACCAAACACAAAAGAAGAATTTTCCGGCTGATACAGCCTGATATGTTTCAGTTTCTCCATTTTTTCATAAAAAGATGCCAATCTTTTTTCATAAGCCGCAAAAAGACTTTCTCTCTCCCGTTCCAGTAAAGAAATGCATCCATCCATTTCCGCCATGAATACATAAGAAGGGCTACTGGTCTGGAATACAGAAAGTTGTCTGCCAACTTCTGTCGCATCCACCTGTTCTGTGCAGACATGCAAAATAGCTGTCTGGGTGGGACAAGGCAATGTTTTGTGCAGACTCTGCACCACCACATCAGCCCCCAAATGGACTGCCGTATCTGGAAATCCTTCACCAAAACCCAAATGAGCGCCATGGGCTTCATCCACCAGAAGGTATGCCCCATACCGATGGGCAATTTTCGCAATTTCCGCAATATCACTGACGACACCTTCATAGGTGGGACTTGTGAGAATCACAAGCTTGCAGTCAGGATGTTCCTGCAAGTGTTTCTCTACAGTTTCTGGCTGAATACTGCCGGAAATCTGCATTTCTTCCACCCATGCCGCCTGCATATATACGGGATGCAAACCACACAATTCCACAGCATGATATACTGCCCGATGGCACCCTCTTGCCATCAAAACTTTGTCACCGCGCTTTGTCAAAGCCCGAATGCCTGCCAAAAGTCCAGCACTGCTGCCATTTACCAGAAAAAAACTTTTTCTGCTGCCCCAAAGTTTTGCTGCCCGTTCCATGGCTTCCGCCAGAATGCCTTCCGCGTGGTGAAGATTATCAAAACCATCAATTTCCGTAATATCTAAATCATAAGGAAACAGGCTGCCCGGCTGTTTCTGCCGTTTATGTCCCGGCATATGAAAAGGGTACGCATTTCCTGCTCCGTATGTTTTCAGTCGTTCTCGTAAATCCATCTTGGTTCCTCCTGTTCTTCCTCCGATTATACCGTATCCGCTACAAACTGAAAAGCAAAACAAAAAGAACCGTCCAAATTTCCATAAAAAAATCTTTCTCCAAAAATATGAAGAAAGACTTTTTTCTTTAAGAGTACATTGCTTCTTTCGCGCGAATCAAAGCATATAAAGTTTCATTGACAGGTGTCGGCACACCATATTTTTTGCCAAGTTCCACAAGTTTCCCAGAGAAGGATGCCACTTCTGTCAATCGGTGGGCTTCCACATCCTGCAGCATAGAGCATTTTCCCGCAGGACTCCATTTATGCACACTTTCCCCAGCGGCAGTTACATCTGCCGGATGAAGGTCTACACCTGCCGCTTCTGCAACAGCAACCACTTCAGACATAGCAGACAGTGCCATTTGCATAACAGGTTCTTTCTGCTGAAAATCGCCGTAAGTGGCACCCAAAACAGCAGAAACCTGATTGGTACCCACATTGATCATCCATTTCCGCCACTGACGTCTGGTAATATCTGCACAAATCTGGCAGGAAATTCCCCAGGAAAGCAGGGCTTCTTTTATGGCTTCCAATACCGCTTCTTCTGCATCACCAATCTGAATAAGGAATGTTTCTCCGCAGAACAGTTCATTGCCAATTTTTCTGGCATCTACATAAACCACCGCAGTCAAAACTGTATTTTCCGGAAAAGCTTCCTGCAGTTCTTCTGAAGCAGAAATACCGTTCATCAAAGGCATCAGGATGGTATTGGGGCCAACATAATCCCTCAGTTCTGCAATGGCTGCTTTCAGCTGCGTATTTTTCAATCCTACCATGAGCAGATCAGGATAAGAACCTTTTTCCCAGATCTTCGGGAAGAATGTTTCCCCACGGGTAAGCAGTCCTTCTTTTTCCATACGTTCCCGTCTTGCACCATGGACAATGACTTTAATCTTATCCAGATTTTCTCTCTGTCTGCACAGCAGGCTGCCCCCAACGGAGCCTGCGCCAAATAAAGCAGCCTGTTCTATCTTCATGCATTTTCCTCCTCATTCACCGGAAATGTACTTACATTGACTTTTGTAAAATCGTCTGTCACTTTATCTGCCAGAGAAAGATCCTGTTTCCCACTGGTAGGGTTTTTATATGCCAGTACCCACATACCTGCGGCTTTTGCGGCACGGATACCATTGGTGGAATCTTCAATGACAAAGCAGTTTTCCGGTGCTGCCCCCAACTGTCTTGCAGCTTCCAGAAAAACATCCGGTTCCGGTTTGCTCTTAGGCACCTCTTCTCCGCTGACGATTTTGTCGAAATATGGCAGCAGCCCAATGGTTTCCAGTATCCAGCGAATTAGCCCCGGATCTGTGGAAGATGCCAGCGCAACAGGATAGCCTGCCGCGTGAATGTTTTCCAGCAGTTCTTTGGTGCCTTTAATGGCATGGGCATTGCTTTCCACAAACATCCTGCGCACAACACCTTCCCGGTATGCCATCATTTCTTCCGGTGTTGCCTGCACATGAAAAGCTTCCTGATACATAGGAAAACGCACAGGGTTTGTGGTTCCTGCAAAAGGTTCCACATCCGCTCTGGTCAGCTGCACACCAAAATGCGCCAGTGTTTCCAGATCAGCGTCATAATGGACAGGCTGGCTATCAATGAGCACACCGTCCATATCAAAAATAAAAGCATGTTTTTTCAAATGAAATCCCCCTCTCTTTGCAGTTCGATTATAACGAAAAAAATGGATTCTGAAAAGAATTTTTTTTGCAGAAAAAAACAGGGATGGATTTTTCCTGCAAAATCCTCCCTGTCTGTAAGTAAAATCAAATCTATGCTTCCGTTTCTTCCTCATCGCCCCGATAATAGGCTGCCGCGTCTTCCGGACGAACGGTATTGATAAAGCAATCTGTGGCGTTTTCAAATCCAGCAAATCCGCCAATACGAGGCAAAATCTGCAAATGCCAATGGAAATCTCCAAATTTCGGGCTATCCATCAAGCAGAGGTTATACCCCACATCCTGCCGCAGCTTCGCAACCTTCGGCAACAGAACATACAGCATTTCTGCCAGATCTGACATTTCTTCCGCTGTCAATTCTCCAAAAGCTTTGCGGTGCGCTTTGGGCATTACCCAAACTTCATAAGGATAACGGGATGCATAAGGCGTAATGGCAAGAAATGTTTTATTTTCATAAGCAATCCGTTTTTTCTGTTCCTGTTCATGAAGCAGCATTTCGCAGAAACGGCAGCTTTTTCCCATACCTAAATCCATCATTTTACGGATACGTTCCGGCACAATGGGAACCCCCACCAATTGCCAATGAGAATGCTGGATGCTCATACCGGCTTCCGCACCGCAGTTTTTGAATATCTGGACATACTCCGTATTTTCTTCTGCCCGAATGCTCACATAGCGCATGCGCAGAGCCATCAACACTTCCTGCATATGGTTGAGCGAAAATTCGTCGATGGTTTCTCCATGGGTTGGCGTATCTACCAACACTTCATGACGTCCTGTACCAACGGTCTGCTCATAAAATGATTCTCTTTCACTATAAAATCCACTGGCACTGACTGCCGGATACATATTGGGAAACACACGGATGCTCCAGACACCATCAGCACCATCCTGATAAACAGCAGGTGTTGTCCAGCTTTCATGTCCTCTGCAAAAAGGACATTTTTCCCCGGTTTTCCGCTCCGGCTTTGACCAAGTAAATTCATAAGGTCTGTTTTTTCTGTTTTCTGCGTATAGGGTCCATTCTCCCGTAAAAGGATTTCTTCGGAATTCTGACATATTCTCACACCCCTGTTATCATCCTTTTTGCTGTAATGTCCAATATTCGATACCATCAAACACGTTGATTCGTGTGGGATGGATTTCACCGCCTACATAAGAAGAAGTCAGCAAAACATCCTGTCTGTAAGCAATACTCACATAAGGCAGTTCTTCCGCCAGTTTCTTTTGCAGGTTACTGTATGCCAGCAGTGTCTGCCCTTCCCCGATGGCACTATTTGCTGTCTGCAGCAGCTGATCCACTTCTTCGTTAGAATAGCCGATATAGTTATAATCGCCATCAGTCACAAAGAATGGTGCCAGATTCAATACTTCTGACATTTTCCAGCCGCCTACCACCAGATCAAAGTCTCCTGATGCAAATTTTTCACTGTAAACATCATAGGGCTGGGCGTCAATGGTCACTTCAAACCCAATGGCTTCCAGTTCTTCTTCCATACGGCTTGCAATCTGATTGCGTGCTGTATTTTCTTTATTTACCAGCATGGTGATGCGCAATTCCTCTTTTGTGCCGTTTTCCTTTTCTTTCTCCAGCACACCATCATTGTTTGAGTCTGCCCAGCCTGCGTTTTTCAAAAGCGTAGACGCCATAGACGCATCGTAATTATAAGGCGCCACATTTTCCTCATACAACCAAGATGCCGGACTGACGGGTGTATTGCTCATTTCCGCATATTTCAGATACACGCTTTCATAGATATAATCCTTTGGCACCACATAGGCCACTGCCTGCCGCAGGTTTTTATCCTGAAACAGATCTCTGCCAAAATTGAAACCGATAAAGTCATAAACACCAGCATCAAAGGCAGTTCCTTTCATTTTATCATCGGCAGCCAGATATCTGCCGGCTGATGTAGAGTCTGTCACCATGGTATCCAAAATACCCTGACTAAAGGAATAATCATCTGTATCGGCACTGCCTGTGATTTTTACCGTAATTGTGGAAATATTCGGCACGGTACCGCTGTAGCTTTCATTGGGCACCAGAACCATGGAGGAAGCCATGGTATAGCTTTCCATGCGATAAGGACCATTCCCTACCGGATTCATATTGGCAGCGCTATCCATTTCTGTCTGCCCCTGATAATGGGCAGCTGGAATAATAGGGAAATACAATGCTGAAATGTTATTGCTGAATGCTTCCCTAAAGTTGACAGTTACACTGTAGGTACCTGTCTTGGTGCAGGAAGCTACATAATTGGTCACATTTTTATATACGGCATCCTCCTCTGACCCTACAATGGTATCATAAGAAAATACCACATCATCGGCAGTCAGGCTGGTACCGTCTGTCCATTTGATGTTTTGCTTCAGGTTTACTGCCAAGCTCATACCATCTGCGGAAAGCGTCCAGTTTTCTGCAACGCCGCCTTCCGGTTTTCCGTTTTCCCCCTGTCCAATAAAGGGCAGAAACATCAGTTTCAAAATACGGTCAACGGATTCATCCCGATTCCGCAGAGGATTCAATGTTTCCGGCACACGCATGGAAAGGGTCAGACCGCTCGCTGCCGCTGTCTGGGCATCTTCCCCGGCAGTGACTGAAAAATCTCCTGTTGTACTTTCACCGCCGCTGCAGGCTGTCAAAAGGAAAACAGCCGTCAATGCCAAAGCCCATATTCTCTTTTTCATGCCATTTTCCTCCTTACACACCATAACGCCACTGGTACACCTGCTGCATCAGGGTCACTTTCTTCACATACTGATCTGTTTCCGCATAGGGGATTTCCTCCAGCGTCAGACCATCTGCACTTTTTTCCTCATCTGCCAGCCACTGGGCAACTTTATTGTGTCCCGCATTATATGCCGCCAGACAAGTAGGGGTATTTCCATTGAATTTCTCATGGAGCCAATGCAGATACCAACAACCAATCTGGATATTTTCGTCCGGGTCCATCACATTCAGATTTTCCGCATCCATACCGTCAATCTGCTGGGCTGCCCATACCGCCGTATCATCGCTGATCTGCATAAGACCTTTACTGCCTGCGTGAGATACTGCCTGCGGGTCATATCCACTTTCACAGAAGATCACAGCATACACCAAAGAAGGCTCTACCTGATACTGTGATGCGTATTTGTCCACATATTCCTCGTATTCCAACGGCACGAACCGCGGAACCACCACAAAATATCCGATTGCTGCCACAACACAGAGAAAAAACACCAGTGACAGCAATTTTTTCAAAAATCGAATCATGTTTTCTTCACCTGTTTATTCTTGTAATGTTTTCCATGCCAGAGCAAGCTGCTCCTGCAAATGGGCAAGGTCGCCGCTGTTGTCCAAAACAACGTCGGACAATGCTTTATATTCTTCCCAAGATTTCTGGTTGGCAATGCGCGCCATAGCAAGTTCATGGCTGACACCATCTCGTTCCATAACTCTCTGGGCACGGACTTCCGCATCGGCGTAAACCACCCAAACGGCATCGCAGAATTTTTCCAGACCTACTTCAAAGAGCAGCGGTGCATCCAATACAATGCAGGAAGCAGTTCCTTCTGCCTTTGCCTGTTCAATCTGCGCTTTCATTTCTGCCACAATATATGTATGGGTGCAGCGGTTAAGAAACGCCAGTTTTTCTTCATCGTGAAAAACAATTTCTCCCAGCTTCTTGCGGAAAATGGTTCCATCTTCCTGCAAAATATCTTTGCCGAAATATGCCACAATTTCCTCATAGGCAGGTTTGCCTACCTCAACAATCTGGCGGCTCACTAAATCCGCGTCTACAATCACAGCACCCATTTCTTTCAAAAAGCGGCTGACAACGCTTTTGCCGCTGCCAGTACCGCCAGTCAATCCAATGACTTTCATGTTCTATCCCTCTTTTTTATTTGGCATCCAACCAGTTCTGTCCCTCATGGACATCCACGTCCAAAGGCACAGACAAAGCCACTGCCTGTTCCATATTTTCTTTCAGAATTTTTGCTACAGCTTCTTTTTCTTCCAAAGCTGTTTCGATGAGCAGTTCGTCGTGTACCTGCAAAATCAGGCGGGAACGGAATCCCCCTTCTTTCAGGGCACGATGGACTTTCACCATGGCAATTTTGATAATATCAGCGGCACTGCCCTGAATAGGCATATTCATTGCCACTCTTTCCCCAAAGGAACGCTGTACAAAATTGCCGCTCTGCAGTTCCGGCATGGCACGTCTGCGATGGAAAATAGTAGAAACATATCCCTGTTCTGTGGCTTCTTTGATCATCCGTTCCTGATATTCCTTGATTTTCGGATACTTGGTAAAGTATGCGGCAATATACTGTTCCGCTTCTTTTCTGGTGATACCCAGATCCTGACTCAGGCTGAAAGAGCCGATACCGTAAACAATACCGAAGTTTACTGCCTTTGCATTGCTTCTCTGGAGAGGTGTCACTTCGTCAAAAGGCACATGGAACACCTGAGAAGCTGTCAGGCGATGGATATCCTGCTGATGGCGGAAAGCATCAATGAGGGTTTCATCCCCTGCAATGTGCGCCAATACACGCAGTTCAATCTGAGAGTAGTCTGCATCCAGGAAGCAGAATTCATCAGAAGTGGGCACAAATACCCGACGCAGTTCCCGTCCCAATTCCAGACGCACAGGGATATTCTGCAGATTGGGTTCTGTGGAACTGATACGTCCTGTGGCTGTAATGGTCTGGTTAAAAGTAGAGTAAATCTTATCTGTCTTTTCATCCATCACTGCCAACAAGCCGTCAGCATAAGTGCTTTTCAGTTTTGCCAGCTGTCTGTAATAGAGAATTTTTTCTACGATAGGCGCATCATTTTTCAGTTTTTCCAGTACGTCGGCGGCGGTGGAATAACCGGTTTTGGTCTTTTTGCCGCCTTTCAGACCCATTTTTTCAAAAAGAATCACACCCAGCTGTTTGGGAGAATTCAAATTAAATTCTTCTCCGGAAAGTTCATAGATTTCCTTTGTGATGGTTTCAATGCTTTCGCCCAGCTGTTTCTGGTACGCCAAAAGTGCCTGTCGGTCTACCTTCATGCCCCAGCGTTCCATATCCGCCAATACATACAACAAGGGCATTTCTACTTCGTAAAACAGTTCTTCCTGTTCATTTTCCTTGATTTTTTCCGCCATGATCTGTTTGCTGCGGAAAGCAACTTCTGCCTGTCTAGCAGCAAAAGCAACACGTTCCCCTTCCGGCAGGCTTTCCAAAGGCTGTTTGCTTCTGCCTTTACCCAGCACTTCCTCCGCGGAAGGATAGACTTCCTCCAGAAAATCCCTTGCCAGATCGTCATATTCATAAGAATTGCCTGTAGGGTTCAGCAGATAAGCCGCCAAGGCTGTATCGAAAGAGGCATGGATTTCTTCCACACCAAAAGGAGCCACCGTATGGATATCCCGTTTTACGTCGTGACCGATTTTCACCATATCCTTTGTGGTAAAGAAATCTTTGGCGCAGTCTGCCAAAGTCTGGGGAGGCAATTCTTCTGTGATTTCCAGAAAAACACCTTCTCCTGCATTCTGGCAAACAGACATGCCTTTCCATGCACCATCGTCTACCAGCAGGATATAAGCTGTTTCTTTTTGTTCCAGATTATCAAAGAAGTTTTTCGCTTCCTCCGCTGTTGTGATGTGAGTGAAAGCTGTTTCCACTGTTTCTGTCTGGGTTGTTTTCTGTTCAAAACGGGAAAACATGCTTTTAAATTCCAGACGTTTAATCAGTTCATAAGCTTCCGGTGTGAAAATATCAGCTGTTGTCATTTTGGAAAGATCCAGTTCCAAAGGCATATCCCGAATGATAGTAGCCAAGTATTTGCTCAGTCTTGCCTGTTCCTGAAACTCTGTCAGATTTTCTGAAGCCTTTTTGGGCTTGATTTCTGCCGCGTGAGCAATGGCATTTTCGATGTCATGGTACTGCTGGATAATCTTCACAGCGGTTTTTTCACCAATGCTGGGCACACCGGGAATATTATCGGAAGCATCCCCCATAAGGGCTTTTACGTCGATAAATTCCAAAGGTGTCACGCCATATTTTTCCATAACGTCTTTTGCGTAGTAATCTTCAGTTTCTGTGCGTCCGCCTTTTGTTTTGGGAATCCGCACTTTCAGGGTTTCTCCGGCAATCTGCAACAAGTCCCTGTCACCGGAAACCACAACAGGAATCAGCCCTGCATCCTCTGCCTTTTTGGAAAGACTGCCCAGAATGTCATCGGCTTCATAGCCTTCCTGTTCGTAGATGGGAATATGCATAGCAGTAAGGACTTCCTTCAGCAAAGGCATCTGCTCCCGCAGTTCCTCGGGCATCCCCTTTCGGGTACCCTTATATCCATCAAAAGTCTTATGCCGGAATGTGGGCGCATGCATATCAAATGCCACTGCCAGATAATCCGGCTGGTCTTCATCTAACAATTTGAATAAAATATTGAAAAAACCATAGACCGCATTGGTGTAGCGTCCTTCTGCGTTTGTCAGCAGAGGAACCCCATAAAATGCACGGTTTATGATACTGTTGCCGTCAATGAGCATGATTTTTTCAGCCATATTGACCTCCTTATTTCTTCGGATTTCCGGAAAATGCCCAGAAACCTCCATAGTAAACTTTATTATACACCAAAAAGGAAAGAAAAGTATGACAAACTCCGAAAAAAATTTTTACAAAAAAAGAACGAAAGACAACTTACATTTTTCTCTCCATGGCATAAGCTATAAAAACAGAATGATTCAGGGGGAAAAACATGAAAAAACAAATGGCAATCCTAACAGCGGCTGTACTGACCATTGGCTGTGCCGCCGGATGCAGCCAGCAGGAAGCATCCGCAGACTTAACACCTGTTCGGCTCAATGAGGTGGTACATTCCGTATTTTACGCACCGCAATATGTGGCGCAGGAGCTTGGCTTTTTTGAAGAAGAAGGGCTGGATGTAACCGTTTCTGTTGGCAATGGCGCAGACAAATCCATGACTGCCCTCCTCTCCGATTCGGCAGACATTGCCCTTTTGGGTACGGAAGCTGGGCTGTATGTCTGCAACGAAGGCAAGGAAGCCTATCCCAAAGCCTTTGCACAGCTGACACAAAAAGCAGGGAATTTCCTGGTATCCCGAACACCTTCTCCTGACTTCCAGTGGACTGATCTGGAAGGAAGCGATGTCATCGGCGGCAGATTAGGCGGCATGCCGGAGTTGGTACTGGAATATGTACTGCGTCAGAACGACATGGAACCTTTCACCGATGTGGAAATTGTCAATAATATTGACTTCACTTCCACAGCCGGGGCATTTACCGGCGGTATTGGTGACTATACTGTAGAATTTGAACCTACTGCAACAGCCCTGCAAAACAGCGGCGCTGGGTATATCGTTGCTTCTCTTGGAGCTGCCTGCGGTGAAATCCCTTACACGGTTTACATGGCAAATGATGCCTATATGCAGGAAAATCCAGAAGTCATAGAAGCTTTCACCCGTGCCATCTACCGTGGACAGCAATGGGTAGATACCCACACAGCGGCAGAAATTGCGGAAGTCATCCTGCCTCAGTTCCCTGATTCTGATTTGGAAACACTCACATCCATTCTGGAACGGTATCAGGCACAGGATACATGGAAAACAGACCCCACTTTCTCCCAGGAAAGCTATGAACGCCTGCAAGATATCATGGAGCAGGGCGGCGAACTGGAAAGCAGAGTGCCTTTTGAAGATTTCGTAGACAATTCTTTTGTGGAAAAAGTCACAGCAGCTGATCTTTCCTAAGCAAGAATCCTTTATATGAAAAACAAAAAGCTGGAATCCTTACATTAGAAAAGATTCCAGCTTTCTTATGTTTCCATGATTTTACAGTTCCGGCACAAGCAAAACAATGTTTTCTAAATAAAAACCTGCTTTTAAATTAAATGCCGTTTTTATAAACTAAAGCCTTTCACCTGGGGGTTTTTCGATAACATTTCTGCCAGTTCTGCGCAATTCGCATCATTATCCCTGCTGACCTGAAGGGTTACCGTAACCGTTTGGTCTTCATGCTTCTCCATGCGGATATTATGAATCATGATTTTCCGAATGGCAAGTTCCCGTTTGACCAAATCCAAACCATCTGCCAGTTCCGCATGGAATGTCACAGAAATGGTTTCATAAACGGGACCATCCCACTTTTTCAGCACATTATGCATGATGACCTGAATAGCAAGAACCAGAATGGTTGTAGAAATCCCCACAACATACAGCCCACCGCCAATGGCAAGCCCTGCGCCGGCTGTGGTCCAGATGCCCGCGGCTGTGGTCAATCCGCGGATAGATACGCCACGCACAAAAATGACACCTGCGCCCAGGAACGAAATCCCCGTAATAACATTGGCAGCAATTCTGGATGCGTCTACAGTAATATCCCGATAAGCCAATACGTCAAAAAAGGCATATTTCGATACAATCATCATCATAGAAGCCCCTAAAGCCACCAGAATATGCGTCCGAATACCAGCTTCCTTTCTTCTTCGGCTGCGCTCAAAACCGATCACACCGCCACAGATACAGGAGATCACAAGCCGCAATACAAATTCCATTTCCCTTCCAATAGCAAAAGAAATATATTCCCAGAGCATATTCTCACCCCGTTTCAAAAGTCCTGCACTTTATTGTATTGATTATATCAGTTTTTCATGATAAAATCAAATTATATTCTTTTGTGATTATATAAAATTTTGTAATATTTTTTTTGAAGGCAGGTGAAATTTATGATCGACGCAAAATTAACCACATTACTGACACTCATCGAAGCCCAGAGCTATACAAAAGCAGCCCAGATGCTTTCTTTGACACAGCCGGCAGTAAGCCAGCATATTCGCGGATTGGAGCAGGAATACGGCATCAAAATCTTTTTGAAAGGCACCAAAGGAATGGTACTGACACCAGAGGGTAAGATTCTGGAAAAATATGCCCGTCGAGAAAAAGCCCTTTACTCCAATCTGCTCAATGATTTTGAAGCATACCGCAACGGTGTCAACCGTTTTGTCATTGGCATTACTCCTTCTGCGGAAGAAAATATCGTACCTCGTGTCATTGCCACATACTGCAACCAATATCCCGATACCAAAATCACCATACTGACAGATACCATTCGAAACATCACCAACAAATTAAAGGCTTATGAAGTAGATATTGCCATTGTAGAAGGTCATATTCCGGACAAAGGACTGACTTCTATATTATTGGATACCGATTATCTCTGTCTGATTGTATCGCCGGATCATCCCTTTGCAGACCGGAAAGATGTTTCTCTGGAAGAAGTCAAAAAAGAACGTCTTATTGTCCGCCCCAGAGGTGCCGGCACCCGTCATATGTTCGAAACCTATCTGGAAGGCTGTGGGGAAAGCCTGCAAAACTTCCATGTTATTTTGGAAATCGACAGCGTTTCTACTATTAAAGATTTGGTACAATCCAATCTGGGTGTATCTGTTATTGCCCACTCCACCTGTATTTCCGAAGAACGCAGCGGACGTCTGAAAGTCATTCCCATCGTCAATTTCCAGACATTCCGTGAAATCAATCTGGTATGCCGAGAGGATTTCAGCCAAAAACAGCTGTTGGATGAGCTTTGTAATATCTATCGTACCTGTATGTAAAAAACAAGTAAAATTACCGCCAAAAAAGACATTTTTTCAAATGTCTTTTTTGTTTTATTAATAATTTAATATTATTGTTAAATAATTATTAATAATTTTTCATTATTGTTATTTTATGTTATACTAAACACAACAAAAAGATTGGTTGAATTTTCCAGAATAAAAAGGAGTTGCGATTATGTTACAAGTAAAAGAAAAAATTCCCGGCGTACTGTTATGTTTTTTGCTTGCACTGCCATGCTGGTGGCTAGGGCATAAGCTTCCTGTGATTGGTGCTCCCGTTTTTGCCATCGTTCTTGGGATGATCCTCACACAGATTTTCCGTCAAAAAGGAATGTTCCAGAAAGGCATTCAATACACATCCAAAAAGATTCTGCAGTATGCAGTTATTCTGCTTGGTTTCGGGCTGAACCTGTCTGAGATTGCAATGGTTGGCGCAACTTCTTTGCCCATCATCGTTTCCACCATTGCTACATCCCTGATCGTATCTTATGTCCTGCATCGCTTGATGCATATGGATGAAAACAGCTCCATCCTCATCGGCGTTGGTTCCTCCATCTGCGGCGGTTCTGCCATTGCGGCAACAGCCCCTGTTATTGACGCCAACGACGAAGAAATCGCACAGGCAATTTCCGTTATCTTCCTGTTCAACGTACTGGCTGCCCTGATCTTCCCCTCTCTGGGCGGTGCACTGGGTCTGACAAACGAAGGCTTCGGTCTTTTCGCAGGGACTGCTGTCAACGATACCTCTTCCGTAACTGCAGCTGCTGCTGCATGGGATGGCATGCACCCCGGCGCAAACACATTGGAAATTGCAACCATTGTAAAACTGACTCGTACACTGGCAATCATTCCGATCACACTGTTCTTGGCATTTTACAAAGCAAGAAGCAAAAAAACAGAGGCTTATGGCGGTTCTTATGAATTGAAAAAGATCTTCCCCTTCTTCATTCTCTTCTTCGTCCTTGCCTCCATCATCACTACTCTGTGCACCATGGGCGGTGTAGACAGCAGCGTTTTCAATCCTTTGAAAACATTATCCAAATTCTTTATCGTCATGGCAATGATGGCTATCGGTTTCAACACCGATATCGTAAAGCTTGTAAAATCCGGCGGAAAACCTATCTTCATGGGTCTGTGCTGCTGGATCTGCATCTCCTTGGTAAGCTTGGGAATGCAGGTAGCTTTGGGCTTACACTAATCCCTCTTATTCTCCTATTAAAAAAAGAAAGATTCCGGCAAATTGTCGGAATCTTTCTTTTTTTATAAAATAATGCAGATCAGTCCGCCACTGCCTTCATTGACGATTTTTTGCAGGGTTTCCTGTAATTTCATCTGGGCATCTTCTGGCATACGATAGATTTTATTCTGCATGCCGTCGTTGACCATGGCACTTAACGTTCGTCCAAAGATATTCAAATCCCAGATTTTTTCCGGTTCTGATTCATAATCCGCAATGAGTTTATCAATAAATTCATGGGATTGTTCTTCATTGCCAATGATAGGAGAAACTTCTGTTTCCACATCGGCTTTAATCATATGGATAGATTCTCCTTTGGCACGAAGTTTGATGCCATAACGATTGCCCTGTTTGAATACTTCTGGTTTTTCCAGTGTGATTTCCTCAAATGCCGGTGTCACCACACCATAGCCTTTCCGCCGTACATCTCCCAATGCGCCGGAAATCTTATCATATTCTTTTTTCACCTGAGAAAGAAGTTTGATGGTTTCCACCAGTGAATAATCGTTTTCAATGGGCAAATCCACTGTTTCGCTAAGGATTTCATAAAACAATCCATCGCAGAAATTCAGCCCAATATCTGCCGCCCCTTCTCCCGGCAACATATGTTCCGTGTGGGCATTTTTCAAATGTTCCGCTTCAGACAGTCCTGATAATGCCGACTCCACATCCTCCAGCCGATCTGTCTGCGACATGAGTTTTTTCAGTGCTTCTATCATTTCCTGTTTCAGCCAATGGTCATCTTCCAGTGTTTCCACCCATCCGGGGCAATAAAAACGCAGTTCTTTCAAAGGGAAACGGTAGAGGATTTTTTCCAGAATATTGCGAATATCCTCCGCTTTCAGTTGGGCAACATTCACTGCTAATACTGGTACACCATACTGTTCTTCCATTTCTTCTCGCAGGCTGCGTGCCTCTTCCCCATAAGGCATGGCAGTATTCAGCAATACCACAAAGGGTTTCCCCATTGCCTGTAATTCTTTGATGACACGGGCTTCTGCTTCCAGATAATTTTCCCGATCCAATTCTGTCACACTGCCGTCTGTGGTCACCACTATGCCTACGGTAGAATGGTCCGTAATAACTTTTTTCGTTCCCGCTTCTGCCGCTTCCACAAAAGGCATAGGTTCTTCAGACCATGGGGTATGTACCATACGCGGCATTTCCCCATCCATATGCCCTTCCACTTCTGGCACCAGATAGCCAACACAGTCAATCATTCGCACCCGAAAATCTGTATTTTCTCCCAGAGAAATTTCCACAGCTTCATTGGGCACAAATTTGGGCTCTGTGGTCATAATGGTTCTGCCGGATGCAGACTGGGGCAATTCATCTTTTGCCCGTTCCCGAATATAATTGTTTTCAATATTCGGCAGCACCAGCAAATCCATAAACCGTTTGATGAATGTGGATTTCCCTGTCCGCACAGGTCCAACCACACCAATATAAATGTCACCATTTGTCCTTTCCGCAATGTCGCGGTAAATATCATAAGCTCCCATTGTCTTCCCTCCTGTAAAATCGTATCCATACAATACAATTTATGGAATGGAAATGGGGAATAGAACCAAAGGATTTATTTTTCTTTCGCTTTTTCCAGAACCATCGCCTTTGCAAACAGTTCCCCGGAAAACAGATTGCTCACCATTTTCACCATAGGCGTAGGGTCTTTTTCCATATCGCTCTTTGCCCAGTCCAAAACCCCGCCTGTCAGTCCATAGGCATAAAACCTTGAAATCCATTTTAATTCCTGTTGAGAAAATTTTCTGGATGGATTGGATTCCACAAGCATTTTCTTTGCTAGATTTTCGTAAAACTCCATCAAGCATTCTATGAAACTGTTCTGTCCATGGAAGCGCAGGATATTTACATAGAATTTTCGGTTCTCCTGCATATAATGACACAACGCCAGCAAACCTTCTTCCCAATGGTTTATAGAAAAAGATTCTTCTAAAATAGGTGTGATTTCCGTATAAAAAATCCAATGGATCACATCAAATTTATCTTTGAAATGATAATAAAAGGTATTTCTGCTGATTTGACACTGTTTACAGATTTTCCCCACAGATATCTCTCCAAAAGAAACGGTTTCCAGCAATTTCTTAACACCTTTTGCAATCATGCACTTTGTTCTTGTTGACTTTGGCATAGAACTCCCCCTTTCTTTTTTGATATTATTTTATCATTCTTATGTCCACTAATCAATGTAAAATGACCACATAACTTTATCTCTTTCACTTATCCTCTTTTTGAAAAAACACATAGAAACATGATGTACACAAAGACAACAAAACATTGTTTTTGTATAATTTTAGGACAAAAACCCAAAAGTGTCCAATGAAAATAAATTCCTATTTGATATACTGGTAAAAAAGATAGATAGAAAAATAACAAATGCAACCGCAAAAGAAAAGAGGTTATCCGTTATGCGTATTACAGAAAAAGCAAAAAATGCCGCTTTACAGGCTGCCATTGGACAGGGGCTGCATTATCTGGAAAAAGACCCTGAAACAAACATCCCTAAATTGATGCATTTGATTGATAAATTGACACCAGACGACTGGTACCGTGCACAGAGAAATGCTTTCCGCAATGTCATCGAATCCAAAAACCATTGGTATGACCTGATTTTGAAAGTATATGATCTGGATGCCGGCGTACGTCAGACATTTTTCCAGAACTTTATTATGAATGCCGCTCTGTTGGGCAGTGCAACACAGGAAGAAGTTTCCGAACGGGAAGACTGCAATGTGCCTTGGGCAATCCTGTTAGACCCTACATCTGCCTGCAACATGCACTGTATCGGATGCTGGGCTGCGGAATACGGCAACCGTCTGAATCTGACTTTTGACGAATTGGACAGCATTGTTACCCAGGGGAAAGCATTAGGTACCCATATGTACATCTTCACTGGCGGCGAACCTTTGGTACGTAAAAAAGACGTCATTGCCCTTTGTGAAAAACATTCCGACTGCGAATTCCTTTCTTTCACAAACGGCACCCTTATTGACGAAGCATTCTGTCAGGATATGCTGCGTGTGAAAAACTTTGTACCTGCCATCAGTCTGGAAGGCTTTGCCGAAGCCAACGACAGCCGCAGAGGCGAAGGTACTTTTGAGAAAGTCAAAGCTGCTATGGCTTTGCTGAAATCTCACAAACTGCCTTTTGGCATTTCCACTTGCTACACCAGCAAGAACTACAACGATATTTGCAGTGAAGAATTTTATGATATGATCATCGAAGCAGGTGCCCTTTTTGTATGGTTCTTCCATTACATGCCTGTAGGCAGCGGCGCTGTGCCTGAACTTCTGCCTACACCGGAACAGCGTGCAGAAGTTTACCATCGTATTCGGAATTTCCGTCAGAGCAAACCCATTTTTGCCATGGATTTCCAGAACGACGGTCAGTATGTAGGCGGCTGTATCGCCGGCGGACGTCGTTATATGCACATCAACGCCAGAGGCGATGTGGAACCTTGTGTATTCATTCACTATTCCAACTGCAACATCCGCAACTGCACATTGCTGGAAGCTCTGAAATCCCCTATTTTCATGGCTTACCACAGACAGCAGCCTTTCAATGAAAATATGCTTCAACCTTGTCCTATGCTGGAAAATCCTGAAAAACTCCGTGCCATTGTCAAAGAAACCGGCGCTGTATCCACTGACTATGAATCCCCCGAAGATGTGGATACTCTGTGTGACCGCACAACGCCTTACGCAAAGAACTGGCAGCCCACTGCCGATGCTTTGTGGAAAGCACAGTGTGAAACATGTGCCCATCACAATGATTGTCAATAACCCCTACTGGCTCTATTTTTGGTGCCATTTTACAAACAGCGAAGAATCAGCCATGATTTTTCGCTGTTTTCTTATATTTTAAAGGAAATGCAGACTTGTACTCTTTTTGACTTTCCTTTATAATGTAATGCGATATGAAAAGAAAGGAGTCCTGCCCTTTGCAGACAACAGCTTTGGAAGAAAAAATCAAACAACTTTCCGCAGATTATATTTATGAACAGGCAGTCGGCAGCCTGCTGCTGATGCTCATGAGCGCCATGGAAGATGTGGAAAAAGGCGATGCGCCTTTGCCTTACACCATACATGAAGATTTGCTGGCTATCAAAAAAGACATCCGTTCCTACCTCCTGTCTCTGGAAGACATTCTGGAAGGCGAACAGGAAGACCGTGCAGCTGCTCTGGAAGCCTGCATGGCAAAAAAAGAAGAACTGTTATCCATCTATGAAACCGTTTACAGCTACTTCTCCCAGTGGAATCTCTACTCCACATTGGTCAGCGATCAGGTTGCCCTGCGCAAATACAAAGAAGAAGGCATCGAAGTAGAAAAAATCGACTGGTCTTTGTTCTTTGCGGACTGCCACGCTTTCATGGAAAGCGGCAACAACCTGCTGGAACAGAAAAACTACATGGGTCAGATATTGAAATGCCTGCCTTTGCATATGGCGCGTGATAAATATTACGACACCATCACCCAGAGTCTGGAAGCAGCCTTTGCAGGTGAAAGCAAAGAATTTATTGAAAAATCCCTGCGTGCTTTTGAAGGCTTCTGCTGCCCCGAAACCAATCCCCTCTATGGCAAATACTTTGGTGAAGTTGCCACATGGCTTGGCGAAAAACGGATGCTCATGCCTCACAAAATGGAAGATGAAGAACTGAGCAATCTTTACGAAGATTTGAAAGTGGTTCTGGAAAGCCTGCAGGATGTGGAAGAATATTTCTCCTGTATCCTTCATGACTTGAACTCTCTGATTCTGCTGTTCTACCTGACATACAGCTTTACAGACCTGACAGAAAGCAATGCGACATACAGCGACCTGTATCATACCGTCTGCGAATTTTTGACAGGCGAACTGGACGAAACCGAACGGGAAGCTTATCTGGATACACTGAACGAACAGTTGGAACAGGCTGTAGAACCTGTTATCGACAAAGCAAACGCCATCGGCAAAGAAGAATATGAACTGCTGCAGAAGGTGAATACATTTGCCGACTTCGCAGAAGACACCCAGAAAGTCCTCATGACAGAAGATTTCATTCGGGAATGCTTCTTCGGCGATCTCAATGACGAATTGTTCCAGTTCCATCTGCCGGAAGATCTGCCTGTGGCTACAGAAGAAGAAAAGAAAGCACTCTTTGCTGATTTTATCCAGAAAACACGCAGCTCTCTGGAAACACTGCCTGTACAGACAAGAAAAATTGCAATGCAGACTTTGATGGGCGCACTGCCCCCTATTTACAGTGTATCTGAAGTCATGGAAATGGTTACAAACGCCATCGACTCCGCTTCTTCTCTGGAACAGAAAGCACTGATCGTAGACAAAGTGGGCATGGTATTCCAGGATAACCACTATCAGTCTCTGACAGAACATGCTCATGAACATCATCACGATGACGACTGCGGATGCGGACATGACCACCACGAACATCATCATCACGATCATGACTGTGGGTGCGGGCATGATCACCACGAACACCATCACCACGATCATGACTGTGGATGCGGACATGACCACCATCATGACCACCACTGATACAAAGGAGGAAAAACATGAAATTTGTATTCAATCACTATAATTACAACGTTCTGGATTTGGAAAAAAGCATGGCTTTCTACGAAGCCGCTCTGGGTCTGAAAGAAGTACGCCGGAAAGAAGCGCCGGACGGCAGCTGGAAACTGGTTTATCTGGGCGATGGCGTGACAGATTTTCAGCTGGAACTGACATGGCTTCGTGACAGAAAAGAACCTTATAACCTGGGCGAAAACGAATTCCATCTGGCTTTTACCGTTGCAGATTACGACGCTGCTCATGGAAAACACAAAGAAATGGGCTGCATCTGTTTTGAAAATCCAGAAATGGGTATTTATTTCATCAATGACCCCGATAACTACTGGCTGGAAATCGTACCAGAAAAGAAATAATATCAATTTGAAACAGCAAAAAGGCAGTCCATTAGGGGCATCTTTATAAGAAAACAAAGAAAACCGAAATCCTTATCATGACAAAGGGTTCCGGCTTTCTTATAATATTAAGATTTTATTTGATTTGTTTTCTTATGAAGACAGCCATCGCAATTCCCCTTAAGAAATCAAGAAAGCGAAACTCAATGTTTTCTTAAGGGGAAGTTGCTTTTCAGACCACCTTTTTTGTTTGAAAAGAAATACAAAATTTTTCATTGACAAAGCCTTTCCTTTTGTGTATACTTATCTTCGTTGGTGCGGGTCACTAGCTCAGTTGGTAGAGCACTGGACTTTTAATCCAGGTGTCTCGGGTTCGAGTCCCGAGTGACTCATTGAAAAAAGCCTTTGTCTTTTGACAAAGGCTTTTGTTTTTTCTGTCAGACAAAATGTGGTTCTTCTATTGAAATAGCCTCCAAAACCAAGTATACTGAAAACAGTACAAATGGAGGGAATCATCACATGGAGCACTATAATATTACACTCACAACAGAAGACCGTCGCATTCTCAACTCTTACTGCACTGTTGCAACCGGTATGGCTGAATTTTGGGGCGAAAACTGCGAGATCATTATCCATAATCTGGAACGACTGGATGCATCAGTTATGATGATCGTTAACGGATATCATTCTGGACGTCAGGCAGGCGCACCTATTTCAGAGCTGACCCTCTCCTTTTTGAATCAGATGTTGGCAGATCCTACTTTACGCCACATCAATTATTTTGCCAAAAACAAACGGGGAGAAACATTCAAAGCGTTCACTTCTGCCATTCTGGGGGAAAACAATCGCATCATCGGTCTGTTCTGCATTAATTTTTATTTGAATATTTCTCTGCTATCCTTTATGCAGTCATTTTTTCCGCAGTCTCACTCAGATCACGAAAACATATCCGAAACTTTTGTGGAAAATACGGAAGAACTGATGTTAGATGCGTTGGAAAACGCAAAGAAAACCGTTTATGCAAACCCTACCATCACCTCTTCTAATAAAAATAAAGAAATCATTTATTTATTAGCGCAAAAAGGTATTTTTAACTTGAAAGATTCCGTTGTCACCATTGCAAATCATTTGGGAATCTCCAAAAATACCGTTTACATGCATCTGCGCAACCAAAACAAATCTTAATCAAAACCACTAGTTAACTAGTGGTTTGAACAACCCCTAGAAGGGGTATTACGTGCTGATTCCCTAAAAGGGAATATTGAAGATTTGGCATCGCATTACAATTACAGGCAGCCACTAAAAGTGGCTGTCTTTTTTTGCCTTATTCTCCTCTATTACCCGTAAACGGGTCTGTATACTCTTTTAATGAAATCTGATCTGCCATATAATCTTCTTCCAGCTGATTTTTTATGTACTCTTTTATCACCTTTTCATTTCTCCCTACTGTGTCAACAAAATATCCTCTCGCCCAGAAATTTCTTCTCCCATATCTATATTTTAGATTTGCATGTCGATCAAATATCATCAGGGCACTCTTGCTCTTGAGAAACCCTATAAACTGTGCTACACTCAAATATGGTGGTATACTTACTAACATATGGATATGGTCTGGGCAGGCTTGTGCTTCAAGAATCTCAACTTTCTTTTCTTCGCACAATTTTCTGATGATTTGTCCTATATCTGCTCTTAATTCTTTGTATATCACTTTTCTTCTATATTTCGGTGCAAATACGATATGATATTGGCATCTGTATTTAGAATGTGCTGTGTTTTTTATTTCATTTTTCATGTCAAAAACCTCCTGATTTGTTTTAGTAATGCGGTCGCCAAACCTTCATTCTAAAATTATAATCAGGAGGTTTTATATACTAAAGTATTCTATTTACCCCTAGTAGAACTAGGGGTTTTGTTAAGCTAAAGCACCCAATAAAAAAAGCCCTTATGGTCATAACCATAAGGGCTTTCTGATTTTAATCTTCGTGGTTGAAACGTTCCATATTGATATTATCAATAGGGAATTTTTCCAAAATATCCAATGGATTATCTGTCTTGGATTCTTTGCCATAGCGATTGATCATTTCGATACCTTTTGCATCATGGAGCAAAGAAGCTGCCCCACCAGTACAGCCATGTTTACATGCCATACCTTCGATGAAGTTTGCATCCAGCTTGCCGAAAGATGCCATCTTCATAGCCTTGATGCATTCATCAATACCATTGCAGCGTACGGCTTTCACATCCAGATCCAGACCGCTCAGTTCCAGTGTATGGGCAACACTTTCTGTTACGCCGCCTGTTCTTGCGAAGTTACGGCCAAAGGAAGAAGCTTCCCCAGCCATTCTGGGTTCCAGACTAACCAGATCAATTTCTCTGGCATCAAAAATCGCCTGTAATTCTTCAAATGTGATAACAATATCCACTGCATCCTTCAGTGCTTCCCGCTTCATTTCTACCTTTTTCGCTGTGCAGGGACCTACAAATACCACACGCGCTTTCTTATCTTTCGCCTTAATGGCACGGGCTATAGCAATCATCGGAGAAACAGCTGTAGAAATATGGTCTACAAACTGAGGATAGTTCTTTTCTACATAATCTACAAAGGCAGGGCAGCAGGAAGAAGTTTTCCAACCTTTTTCTTCCACAGTTTCTGCCAGTTCTTTTGCCTCAAAAGCAGATACCATATCAGCACCGATGGCAGCTTCTACCACATCATAGAAACCAAGTTCCTTGATACCTGCGTAAACCTGTTCTGTCTTTACGCCTTGGAACTGACTGGAAACAGCCGGCGCAACAACAGCGTAAACATGATAGCTGGTGTTATTCCAGGAGTTTTTCAGCAGATTCAGCACATCCACAACAAAAGATTTATCTACAATGGCGCCAAAAGGACACTGATAAATACATGCGCCGCAGGAAATACATTTTTCATGGTCAATGACCGCTTTTCTATTTTCATCCATTTTCACTGCACCTACGGAGCAGGAACGAATGCAAGGGCGTTTTACTTCACTGATGGCGTTGAAAGGGCAAACCTGTTTACAACGACCACATTCGATACAAAGTTCCTGATTGATGTATGAACGGTGATTTACGATGGTGATTGCGCCTCTGGGACATACTTCCTGACATTTGTGCCCCAGACAACCACGGCAGGCTTCTGTTACAACAAAACGGTCAATGGGACATTCATCACATGCAGAATCCAACACATTGATGACACGGTTATCTTTTGTGGATTCCATAACCAGACGCACACGGTCTTCAATGATGTGACGTTCTTTATAAATACAGCAGCGGAACAGCGCCTTAGGACCAGGAATGATCTCCTCTGCGATTTCTCTAACAGAATCAATGGAATTGTCCAGATTTCCTATGAAAAATCGTTTTGCCACTTCCTTGTTTACCAAGTACTTGATGTATTGCACGTTGCTTTCAAAATTGTTAATCATACTGCGTTACCTCTTTTCCAAATTTCTTTCCAATCTCAGTGGAGCAAATTCGATATAGCACACTGTATACATTTGTATTCGTCATAAAAGTAACATTTTTATACACACATTCCATTTTTTCTCTCTACATCACCCATTTTAACATAAAATTTGTTCGCATGCAAGCAATTTCCCGGGAGATTAAAGGTAAAATCTTCCAAATTTTTATGTCAAATATGCATCTAAATTCAGTATTTTTCCACCCATCAATTTCCCTTCTTCGGCATCATGCGTAGACAATAAAATCGTACGTCCCTTTGCCTCTTCCAATACCAATTTTATGGCAATTTCTCTTGTTTTATCATCCAATCCGCGAAAAGGCTCATCCAGTATGAGAAAATCATAGGATACCAACAGTGCCCTGCATATAGCCACCCGTCGCTGCATACCACCGCTGAGCACAGCAACCTCCCGGTCAATCCATTCTTCCAATCCAAGACCAGTCAATATCCGCATCATGTGTTCCTGCTGCAACGCGCTTTCACAGACACTGTATAAATTCTGGCGCACGGTAAAGCCCGGCAGCAATCTATCCTCCTGAAAAACAACACTGATCTTTTTTCCTTCCAGACCAGTGATGCAGCCTGCATCCGGCTGTTCCAGTCCCATAAGCATCCGCAGCAGAGTGGTCTTGCCTCTGCCGGATTTTCCCATGAGACAAAGAACCTCACCTTCTGGAATTTCCATAGAGAAATCAGAAAAAACTGTAAGATCACCATATGTTTTTGTAATATGTTTCATTTCGATCATGCTTTTCCGATCCCCCTATTCCTGCGATCAATAACATCCAAAATCCACAATATAAGTTTCTCGATGAGCAAACTTACCACAATAATAGTCACTGTCCATGCAAACAAGTCCGGCATCTGCAAGTAGATTTTCGCTTCCTGCAGCCGTTCCCCAATGGAACCGTCTGGAATGCCAATAACTTCTGCCGCCGTACCAGCCTTCCAACAAAGCCCAAGCCCTACTGCAAAAGCAGAACGAAGGTAAGGAAATACCTGCGGGAAATAAATATACCGTATCTTCTTTTTCATAGACAATCCAAAGACCTGCCCCATTTCCAAAAGCTGGCGGTCTGTTTGCGATATTCCCTGCAAGATATTGGTATACACAATAGGAAATACCATCAGGAAAGAAATAAATATCGACAGGCTGCGAGAAGAAAACCAAAACAATGCTAATATGACGAAAGATGCCACAGGTGTTGTTTTGATGACCGATACCAAGGGCGCCATCAATTCACGAAATCTGGTATACCTTGCCGCTCCCACTGCTGTCAATATTCCCAGTAGAGCCGCCAACGCAAACCCGCCTAAAATTCTGCATGCCGAAAAAGCGATGCTCCCCCAGAAGGATGGATCTGGCAAAAGGGTCAAAAGACGCATACCTACAGCAACAGGAGATACCAAAAGTATCTCCTGTCCCAGACACATGCTCCCTATTTGCCAGATTACCAACCAAAAGAGAATCGCCCATATTTTCATAGAACCCTTACGCACCATGATAGTAGAAACCATCTTCCGGCAGTGCGCCGCCTACTGCTTTGGGATTCTGTGCATAAAGTTCTTCCAGATATCCGCCCAGCTTATCCTGCATTTCATCGCCTGTGATGCAGACGATATTGCAGTAAGGCAATGCTTTTTCTGCAACTGCTGCTTTCAGAATATCGTATTTTTCAATGAGTGCATCCGCTTCTGCTGTATTGGCGTTCACATAGTCCACAGAAGAAGCATACTGTTCCATGAACAGTTCCACTGCTTCTGGATTTTCTTCCAGGAAATCATTCCGTACTACCACAACACCTGTGATCATGCCACTGGGATTTTCTTTGCCTTCCTGCAGTGCATCCCATTCCGCACTCAAATCCAATGCGATCCGCAGGTTTTCATTCTGCATCTGTGCTGTTGTTACAAAAGGCTGAGGCAGCATAGCGATAGCAGAAGGATTTGCAGCCAGTGCTGCCACGCATTCTGCATGTTCTGTTTTCCATTCAATATTCACATCTGTTTCTGGATTCAGTCCATTTTCTTCCAGAATATAATTCAAACCGTATTCCGGTGTAGAACCCTTCCCGGAGGCATAGATGGTTTTTCCTTTCAAATCAGCCACAGACTGCACGGTGTCCCCATCTTCCACAATATAAATGACACCCAGTGTATTGATTGCTAATACGCTCAAATTCTGTTCCATATTCTGGTAAAGAACTGCTGCCAGGTTTGCAGGCAATGCGGCAATATCCAGTTCCCCTTTCACCAGCATTGGTGTCACTTCATCTGGAGATGCCAGTAATGAAAAATTGTAATCATTGGGGGCTGTGGCACCACTCTCATCATCTTCCATCATTTTTACCATGCCCATGGCTGTAGGTCCTTTCATGGCGCCTACATTTACCGCAACGGGGTCTGCTTCCTTAGCACCGCAGCCAGCCAGCATAGAAATACCCAGAACTGCAGCAAGAAAGAAAGAAATTGCTTTTTTCATATGATATCCCTTCCTTTTCATTCAAAATTTTAATGATTTTGTCCTTATTTTACTCTCATTTTCACAGTTTCTCAAGTTGCTTTTGCAACATTATTCAGAAAATCTCATAAAGACCAAACTGCTTCCACATACGATTTTTCGCACTTTTTTTGTTTACAATCCCATACAAAACATGCTATACTAAGCCCATTACAAATTGTACTTATTTTCATACAAAGGAAGTGCGTTATGGAACAACATACAAAAGAACTTTATGAGAGATTACAAACACTGACCATCCTGCGACCTTTGCTGCAGGAACCTTTGCTCCAGTCATTTTCTACAATGATGGAATCCATGCTTTCTCTGGCAGAGGGAAACAAAACTGCTCTGTCTGCTGCCGTTTCAGCATATTGTGACTTTACATCTGAAATCTATCGTTGTTATGCTGAAAATGAAAGAGAAATTTCTGGCAATTTTTCCTGCGGACTGTATGAACTACTTTTCCACACAGAAACCGATTATCTGAAAGCCAAAGCCAGAAAAAAAGAATTTTCCCCTTTCCTAGAACAACAGCTGGATAAAGAACTGGAAATCATACAAAATTTGTCCCTTCTGACGGCAGAAGAAGTACAAAAATCTTTGCAGGATGCGGGATTCACACACCTTCTGCCCCGCTGGGAAACATCCGTCCTGGATTTCCACGCAGATTACCGTAAGCATTTGGATGCCCTGCCCTATACAGGCTACGGCATGTACGCCCAATACCATACGTTCTTGTTCCGTCACGGTGCAATTTATCCTGTGAAGCATCCTGACATGCAGACACTGGAAGACCTGACTGGCTACGAACGGGAAAGAAATCAGGTACTCCGCAATACACAGGTCTTTCTGGAAGGCGGAACCGCTTCTAATGTGCTGCTTTACGGTGACGCAGGTACAGGCAAAAGCACCACAGTAAAAGCCATTGCCACTTCCCTTCAAAAACAGGGCTTACGGCTTCTGGAAGTGAAGAAAAATGAGCTTTACGAACTTCCTGACATCTTGGATGAACTTTCCGGCAATCCCCTGAAATTCATTATTTTCATTGACGACCTGAGTTTTTCCAGCAATGATGATGACTTTGCGGCACTGAAAGCCATACTGGAAGGCGGCGTTGCTTCCTGCGGCAAAAATGTACTCATTTACGCCACCAGCAATCGTCGGCATCTGGTGAAAGAAACCATGACAGAACGTCAGGGCGATGAACTTTATCTGAACGATACCCTTCAGGAAACCATGAGTCTGGCTGCCCGTTTCGGTCTGACCATTACATTCCAAAAACCAGGAAAAGACGACTATCTGTCCATTGTAAAACATCTGGCAAAACAATATGGTGTTTCCATGGACGCAGAAGAACTCTGCATCAAAGCAGAAGCCTTTGCCATCCGCTGTAATGGCAGAAGTCCTCGCACAGCGAAACACTTTATTGAACTGCAAAAAGCTGGAATTTAATCCGAAAAAAAGAAACATGCAAAGCAACTTCCCCTTAAGAAAACATTGTTTTTTCGTTTCCTTGATTTCTTAAGGGGAATTGCGACAGCTGTCTTCATAAGAAAACATAACAAAAAATCTTAATTAAAAATAAGAAAGCTAAAATCCTTTGTTATGATAAGGATTTTAGCTTTCTTTGTTTTCTTATGAAGATGCCCCTAAAACAGACTCCTGTTTGCATCTGGTTTCTTTAATAGGGACTGCAAATTCAAATAAATTCTTTGTAAAATAAAAGAGCTGAAATTCTTTGTAATGAAAGGATTTCAGCTCTCTTTGTTTTCTTATGAAACAGTCCTAAAACATGTTTTCTTTTTCGCTTCTATTATTTCATAACAGCGCCTTTGCTTGCCGCAGAAACGATTCTGCCGTATCTTGCCAGCCATCCACTGGTTACTTTCGGCGCAGGTGCTACATAAGCTTTTCTTCTTTCTTCCAGTTCTTCATCTGTCAGTTTGACATTGATGGATGCATTGGGGATGTCGATTTCGATGAGATCACCATCTTTCAGCAGACCAATTTCGCCGCCTGCTGCCGCTTCAGGGCAAACATGACCGATGGAAGCGCCACGGCTTGCACCGGAGAATCTTCCGTCTGTGATGAGCGCTACAGACTTATCCAGCTTCATACCTGCCAATGCACTGGTAGGATTCAGCATTTCACGCATACCGGGACCACCTTTCGGTCCTTCATAGCGGATTACAACCACATCTCCAGGTTTGATTTCGCCATTATAAATAGCTTCGATGGCAAAACTTTCATCATCGAATACTCTTGCGGGACCTGTATGACACAGCATTTCTTCCGCCACAGCACTGCGTTTGACAACACAGCCTTCTTTCGCAATATTGCCCCACAAAATTGCAATACCGCCTGTTTCGCTGTAAGGGGTTTCCACAGGACGGATAATTTCAGGATTGCGGTTATATGCGCCTGCGATATTATCACCCAATGTATGACCGGTTACTGTCATGCAATTCAGATCCAGCAGTCCTTTTTTAGACAATTCTGCCTGTACCGCAGGGATACCGCCTGCCTGCTGCAAGTCTACGATATAAGTATCGCCAGCCGGTGCCAGATGGCACAGATTCGGAACTTTTGCGGAAATTTCATTGAATACGTTCAAATCCAAATCTACGCCTGCTTCGTTTGCAATGGCAAGCAGGTGCAGTACGCTGTTGGAAGAACAACCCAGTGCCATATCACAGGCAACGGCATTACGGATAGATGCTTCTGTAATGATATCTCTTGCTTTGATGTCTTTTTCCACCAGTTCCATAATTTTCATGCCAGCGTGTTTTGCCAGCTGCAATCTGCCGCTATGCACCGCAGGAATGGTACCATTGCCGGGCAGCGCCATACCAATGGCTTCACACAGACAGTTCATACTGTTTGCAGTGAACATACCAGCACAGGAACCACAGCCTGGACATGCATTATTTTCAAATTCATACAGTTTGTTATCATCAATGAGCCCTGCTTTTCTAGCGCCAACGGCTTCGAACATTTCAGACAGGCTCTTATGGGTATCATCTACAATACCGGGCATCATAGGACCACCAGAGCAAACAATGGCAGGCAGATTGATTCTTGCTGCTGCCATAACCATACCGGGAACAATCTTATCGCAGTTGGGTACCAGTACCAGACCATCAAAGCAATGTGCCATTGCCATGGTTTCCACACTGTCCGCAATGAGTTCACGGCTGGCAAGGCTATATTTCATGCCAATATGCCCCATGGCGATGCCGTCACAAACGCCAATGGCAGGCACTTCGATGGGGGTACCGCCAGCCATACGGATACCGGCTTTTACGGCTTCTGCTACTTTATCCAGATGAAAATGTCCGGGAACAATTTCACTATGAGCAGAAACTACGCCAATCAACGGACGATCCAGTTCTTCTTTTGTATACCCCATGGCATAAAACAGGCTGCGCATAGGGGCTTTTTCAACACCTTGTGTTACACTTGCACTTCTCAGATTCTTCATATATGTATGAGGGCACGTTCCATATACAGGAAAAGCACCCTTTCGGGTGCTTTTCCACGAGGAATTCCCCTTCCTCCTTCTTCTTTACTTTGCTGAACTTTTCTATTCTATTCTTATTTCTTCAGCCAGCTCATCATCTGACGCAGTTCTGCGCCTACGTGACACAGCTGGTGATCTGCCTGTACTCTTCTGGATGCCAAGAATTTCGCTTTGCCGCCTGCGTTCATTTCCTGAACGAATGTGCTTGCGAAAGTACCATCCTGAATGTCTGCCAGCAGGCTCTTCATGCCGGCTCTTGCTTCTTCTGTGATAACGCGTTTGCCTGCGATGTAATCGCCGTATTCCGCTGTGTTGGAGATGGAATAACGCATTTTATCAAAGCCGCCTTCATAGATCAGGTCAACGATCAGTTTCATTTCATGGATACATTCAAAGTAAGCCATTTCAGGTTCATAACCAGCTTCTACCAGTGTTTCGAAACCAGCTTTCATCAGTTCTGTTACGCCGCCGCACAGTACTGCCTGTTCACCAAACAGGTCTGTTTCTGTTTCTTCTTTGAATGTTGTTTCCAGGATACCTGCACGACCTGCGCCGATACCGGAAGCATAAGCCAGTGCGTAGTCTTTTGCTTTGCCGGAAGCATCCTGATAAACAGCGATCAGGCTGGGTACGCCTGCGCCTTCTGTATACAGTTTACGTACGATATGACCAGGACCTTTGGGCGCGATCATGATAACGTCCAAACCTTTTGCAGGCTGAATCTGGTTGTAATGAATGTTAAAACCATGGGCAAATGCCAGAATATCGCCATCTTTCATATGTTTTGCTACCTGGTTTTTGTAGATTTCAGGTGCCAGTTCGTCGGGTACCAGCATCATTACTACATCGCCTGCTTCTGCAGCTTCTTCAATTTCCATAACTTTCAGACCAGCTGCTTCTGCTTTTGCTGTATGTGCGGAGCCTTTTCTCAGACCAACCACAACGTTCATACCGCTTTCTTTCAGGTTCTGTGCATGGGCATGACCCTGGCTGCCAAAACCGATGACAGCAATTGTTTTGCCGTCCAACATTGCCAAATTACAATCCTGATCATAATACTTTTTAATCATTCGTATCGTCTCCTTTTCTTCCGGGTTTTTCCCGTTTCTTCTTTTGTAACTTTTTCATTCTGCAAGACCCCGTTCAATGCCTGTGATGCCTGTACGGCATACTTCGATGATATCATAGCAGGATACCATGTTCATAAAGCCGTCCAGCTTCTCAGGAGAGCCTGTCAGTTCAACAATCATACTGTTTTTGGAAAGGTCGATGATCTTCCCTCTATAAATATCCACGATTTCGTGTAATGCGCTTCTTTCATTTTTGTCTGTGCGGATTTTCACCAGCAGCAATTCGCGATATACGCTGTTTTTCATATCCAGCAGATAGATTTCCCGCACTACTTCCAGTTTTTCTGTCTGGGCAATGATCTGATGCAGTACATTTTCATCATTTTCCCCAGTAACGACTGTAATTCTGGTAAGCCCCGGAATGTGGGTTTCTGATGCGGTAATGGTGCTGATGTTAAAATTTCTTCTGCCAAACAGGCTGGAAATCCGAGCCAGTACATTGGGCTGGTTATCTACCAGCATACGCACCACCTGACGGGGGGCGTCTTTGTTGACTTTGATCTCTGTCATGCCTATCGCCTCCTCTTTAGTTCAAGATGATGTCTTCTACAGTACCGCCGTTAGGAATCATAGGCAGTACCTTTTCTTCCTGATCGATGATACATTCAATCCATACAGGACCTTTTTCCTGCAATGCTGCTGCAAAAGCTTCTTTGAATTCTTCCGGTGTTTCTGCACGGAAGCTCTTTGCGCCGAAGCCTTCTGCCAGTTTTACGAAATCCGTTTTCCGGTTAGGTACTGTAGCAGAATATCGCCTGTCATAGAAAGAACTCTGCCACTGATAAACCATACCCAGTACATGATTGTTCATGATGACTGTGATGATAGGCAGTTCTTCGCTGACTGCAGTACATGCTTCATTCAGATTCATATGGAAGGAAGCATCACCTGTGAAATGGATTACCCGTTTATCGGGGCATCCAACCTGTGCACCGATGGCTGCGCCATAGCCAAAGCCCATGGTACCCAGACCACCGCTGGTCAAAAATACTTTTGTGTTGCGGTGTTTGATGAACTGTGCCGCCCACATCTGATGCTGACCAACATCGGTGACATAAATGGTTTCTTTATCTGTCATATCACAAACGGCACCAATGATATCACGGGGATGCATTTTCGCCGCAGGGCACTGTGCCGCAATGGAAGCATTTCTCCATTCTGCTACTTGTTCCAGCCAAGCTGTACGTTTTTTCTCCTCAACGAGAGGCAGCAGTTTTTCCAGAAAATATTTTACGTCGGAAAGGACGCTCATATCTACGATAACGTTCTTGTTGATTTCGCTCTCATCGATATCAACCTGAACTTTTGTGGCTCTCTGAGCAAATTTTTCCGTATTCAGTGCTACACGGTCGGAAAAACGTGTGCCCAATGCCAATACCAAGTCTGCCTGATCCACAGCTTTATTGGCAGCGACACTGCCATGCATACCGATCATGCCCAAAGAATGGGTATCGTTATAACCGACAATCCCAACAGCCATCATGGTATAGGCGATGGGGATATCTGCCTTATGGATCAGTTCTTGTAATTCATGCCCAGCGTCTGAAGCAGGAACACCGCCGCCGCAGTAGATTGCAGGTCGTTCTGCCTGATTGATCATATCTGCGATTTTCTGGATTTCCTCATCAGAAGCTGTGGGCATTTTTACTTGGTGTTCTGCTTCTTTTGGTTCAAACTCGCAAAGAGCAGCAGAAACATCTTTTGTTACATCCACCAGCACAGGACCTTTTCTGCCTGTGGCTGCAATGCGGAATGCCTCTCTGACAGCGTGTGCCAGATCTTCTACTTTATTAACGAAGAAATTATGTTTTGTAATGGGCATTGTAATGCCGGTAATATATACTTCCTGAAAAGCATCTCTGCCAATCAGGCTGTTTGCTACATTTGATGTAATGGCTACCATAGGAATACTATCCATAAAAGCTGTTGCAATTCCTGTTACCAGATTGGTAGCCCCAGGACCGCTTGTGGCAAAAACAACGCCGGTCTTCCCTGTTGCTCTGGCATAGCCATCTGCCGCATGTGCTGCTCCCTGTTCATGGGCTGTCAGCACGTGGCGAATTCGATCACTGTATTGATATAATGTGTCATAGATATTCAATGCAGCGCCGCCGGGATACCCAAAAACTGTATCCACACCTTGTTCCAGCAGAATCTCCATAATGATCTGCGAACCTGTCATTTTCATGTGGCAGTCCCTCTCTTTCTTTCATCTTTTGTTGTTTCATCGTCATTTTTCTTTTGTATTTTTTTTGATACACACAATTATATTACACTTTTTACAATTGTCAATAACTTTTTTTAGCGTAAGTGCATAATAAAAATTTTACACTGTATTCGCAAAAATACACTTGACAAATTGTTTTTATTTTAGTACAATGCATATCATTCAAAAGCAATTCGCTTGCGAAACATTTTTGTTTGCCAATCTGCAGCCGACAGGCTACCTCCATCAGATTGGCAAACAAAAACGGACACGGGAACGTCCGTAAATTACAAAAGACTCCAAATTCATGGAAGAAAGAAGGTTTGATTATTATGATGATGAAGAATTGCGAAAAGTACGAGGTCGGTTACTTTATGCCGCCTGAACCCTCAATGGAATGGATCAACAAAGATCATTTGGAAAAAGCACCCGCTTGGTGCAGCGTAGATTTAAGAGATGGTAATCAAGCCCTAATCGTTCCCATGAGTCTAAATGAAAAAGTAGAGTTCTTTCGTTTCCTGGTTTCCCTTGGCTTCAAGGAAATCGAGGTTGGCTTTCCCGCCGCATCTGAAACAGAGTATGAGTTTTTGCGTACACTGATTGAAAAGGATATGATTCCTGACGATGTCACCGTACAGGTACTGACACAGTCCAGAGAACATATCATCGCAAAAACATTTGAATCTCTGAAAGGTGCCAAAAAAGCCATTGTACATCTGTACAATTCCACTTCTCTGGCACAGCGGGAACAGGTCTTCAAAAAAGACCGCCAGGAAATCATTGATATTGCTGTCAGCGGTGCAAAACTGATGAACGAATACGCAAAGAAAATGCCGGAAACTGAATTTCAGTTTGAATATTCTCCAGAAAGCTTCACCGGCACAGAAATCGACTTTGCAGAAGCCATCTGCAACGCTGTCATCGACATCTGGGAACCCACTCCTGAGAAAAAAGTGATTATCAATCTGCCTGCAACCGTATCCATGTCTATGCCACATGTTTACGCAGCACAGATCTCTTATATGTCTCATCACCTGCACAACAGAGAAAACGTCATCCTTTCTCTGCACCCCCACAACGACCGCGGCACAGCCGTAGCCGATGCGGAACTGGGTCTGCTGGCAGGCGGCAACAGAATCGAAGGTACCCTGTTCGGCAACGGTGAAAGAACTGGTAACGTTGACATTGTCACACTGGCTATGAACCTGTTCTCTCATGGCGTTGACCCCGAACTGGACTTTAGCAACATGCCGAAAGTCGTAGAAGCTTACGAAAAATATACAGATATGAAAGTGCATCCTCGTCAGCCCTATGGCGGTCAGCTGGTATTTGCCGCATTCTCTGGTTCTCACCAGGATGCTATCGCAAAAGGCATGAAATACCGCGAAGACAAGCATATGCATCGCTGGATGGTGCCCTATCTGCCCATCGACCCTCATGATGTGGGCAGAGAATATGATGCAGACGTTATCCGCATCAACAGCCAGTCCGGCAAAGGCGGTATCGCTTATATTCTGGAACAGAATTACGGCTTCCACATTCCTGTAAAAATGCGGGAAGAAATTGGCTATATGATCAAAGGTGTTTCCGATCACAGTCATAAGGAACTGACACCTGCGGAAGTATATGAAACATTCAAAAACGAATATATCAACAAATTCAACCCCATCGATATTACCGATGCAACCTTCCGCAAAAATTCTACCTATAAAGGTGACGATGGATATACTGTTGACATTCATGTAAACATCGCTGGTACAGAATATTTCTTTACAGCAAGCGGTAACGGTCGTCTGGACGCTGTCAGCAATGCCCTGCGCCAGTCCAAGCTTTACAGCTTCGACTATACCTTCGTAACTTATGCAGAACATGCGCTGGAAGCAGAATCCAACTCCCGTGCAGCTGCTTATGTTGCCATTGCTGATGCCAACGGCAAAGTTTACTGGGGCGTAGGTATGCATGAAGACATCATTCTGGCTTCCATCAACGCTTTGGTCAGCGCTATCAACCGTCTGAATCAGGTAAGCCATTTCATCACAAAATAAATAATAATTGAAACAGCAGGGACAGGTGCCGCATGACAGTTTGTCACACCTGTCCCTTTTTGTACACAAAAGGAGCGATTTTTTATGGGAATGACAATGACACAGAAAATATTGGCTGCCCACGCGGGTCTGGATTCCGTTGTTGCGGGACAGCTCATCCGTGCCAATCTGGACATGGTACTGGGGAATGACATCACCTCCCCTGTTGCCATCAATGAATTTGAAAAAGCCGGTTTCTCCGGTGTTTTTGATAAAAGCAAAGTTTCCATGGTTATGGATCACTTTACACCCAATAAAGACATCAAAGCGGCGGAACAGTGCAAACAGTGCCGCACATTTGCCAGAAAATTTGATCTGGACAACTTCTATGATGTAGGCAATATGGGTATCGAACATGCCCTCCTGCCGGAAAAAGGTCTGGTAGCCGCTGGGGAATGTATCATCGGCGCAGACTCCCACACCTGCACTTATGGTGCACTGGGTGCTTTCTCTACTGGCGTTGGCTCCACTGATATGGCTGCCGGCATGGCAACAGGTCAGGCATGGTTCAAAGTCCCTGAATCCATCAAATTTAATCTGACAGGCGCATTACAGAAAAATGTCAGCGGCAAAGACGTCATCCTGCACATCATTGGTATGATTGGCGTTGACGGTGCCCTGTACCGTTCCATGGAATTCATGGGCGAAGGTCTGAAAAGCCTGTCCATGGATGACCGTCTGTGTATTGCCAACATGGCAATTGAAGCCGGCGGCAAAAACGGCATCTTTATGGTAGATGAGATTACAAAAGAATATATGAAGGACAAAGTAAATCGTCCTTACACTGTATATGAACCCGATGCAGACGCAGAATATGTGCAGACTTATGACATTGACCTGTCTGCCATCAAACCCACCGTTGCTTTCCCTCACCTGCCGGAAAACACCAAAACCATTGACGAAGTGGGCGACGTTCCTATCCAGCAGGTTGTCATCGGTTCCTGCACAAACGGCAGACTGTCCGATATGAAAACAGCGGCAGAAATTCTGAAGGGACACAAGGTTCATAAAGATGTAAGAGCCATCATCATTCCTGCTACCCAGAAAATTTACCGGGAATGCATCAAAGAAGGCTATCTGGACATTTTCGTAGAAGCCGGCTGCGTTGTTTCCACCCCTACCTGCGGTCCTTGTCTGGGCGGTCATATGGGTATTCTGGCAGAAGGCGAACGCTGTGTAGCAACCACAAACAGAAACTTCGTTGGACGCATGGGGCATGTAAAATCCGAAGTATATCTGGCAAGCCCTGCCGTTGCAGCAGCATCTGCCATCACAGGCAAAATCAGCAGTCCCGATGAAGTGTAAGGAGGTTTTGAACAATGAAAGCAAATGGACGCGTACACAAGTACGGCGATAATATTGATACAGACGTTATCATTCCTGCAAGACATTTGAACACTGCCAATCACAAAGAACTGGCAAGTCATTGTATGGAAGATATTGATACAGAATTTGTCCACAAAGTAAAAGACGGCGACATCATGGTTGGCGGCTGGAACTTCGGCTGTGGCTCTTCCAGAGAACATGCCCCCATTGCCATCAAAGAATCCGGTATTTCCTGCGTCATTGCTAAAACATTTGCCCGGATTTTCTACCGCAATGCCATCAATATTGGTTTGGCAATTCTGGAATGTGAAGAAGCCAGCGACAAGATTCAGGACGGCGACGAAGTTGCCATCGACTTTGATACTGGCATCATCACAAACATAACCAGAAACGAAACTTATCAAGCACTGCCCTTCCCTGATTTCATCAAAGAAATCATTGCCAAAGGCGGTCTGCTCAATTCCATCCGTTAAATACAAAAGAGAAAGGGAAATGTCCTATGAAATACAACATTGCTGTCATTCACGGCGACGGTATCGGTCCCGAAGTAGTAGGAGAAGCATTAAAGGTACTGGATACCATCGCCGAGAAATATCATCACGAATTTGTTTACACTCCCGTTTTGGCAGGCGGCTGCGCCATTGACGCCGTAGGAGAATGTTTGCCTCAGGCAACCATTGACACCTGCAAAGCAGCTGATGCTGTACTGCTGGGCGCTGTTGGCGGCTGGAAATGGGATACATTACCTGGTGACAAACGTCCAGAACGGGCTTTGCTTGGACTTCGTAAGGAATTGGAACTCTTTGCCAATATTCGTCCTGCAATGCTCTTTGACGCCTTGGCAGACGCTTGTCCCCTGAAACCGGAAATCGTGGAAGGCGGACTGGACATCGTCGTGGTACGTGAATTAACAGGCGGTATCTATTTTGGCGAAAGAGGCACAAAAGATACAGAACTTGGTCTTGCCGCTTACGATGTAGAACAGTATGCAGAAGAAGAAGTCAAACGAATCGCCGTCACAGCCTTTGATATGGCGATGAAACGAAACAAAAAAGTCACCAGTGTGGATAAAGCCAATGTACTGGAAAGCTCTCGTCTGTGGCGGAGAGTGGTAACAGAAGTGGCAAAGGATTATCCAGAAGTCACACTGGAACATCTTTATATCGACAATGCAGCGATGCAGCTGGTACGCAATCCAAAACAGTTTGATGTCATTGTCACAGGCAATATCTTCGGGGATATCCTCTCTGATGAAGCCAGCATGATCACCGGTTCCATCGGTATGCTGCCTTCCGCCAGCCTGGCAAAAGGCAATTTCGGCATGTATGAACCGGTTCATGGTTCTGCGCCTGATATTGCTGGTCAGGACAAAGCAAATCCCATGGCTACAATATTGTCTACAGCAATGATGCTGCGCTATACCTTTGGTCTTTCTGAAGAAGCAGATGCCATCGAAAACGCCGTTAAGACTGTATTAGCAAAAGGCTATCGCACACCGGATATCTATACGGAAGGTATGACTCTGGTGGGTACAAAAGAAGCCGGCAGACTGATTTGCGCAGAAATTTGATCGACATAAAACACACGGAAGCAGGACCACCGGCTTAGCCGGTGGTTTGCTCTGCCCCTAGAAGGGGCTATTACCAGCTGCGCTTGCAAGCGCATTGAAAGTCCGCCAAGTGCTCTACTTTCTCAACTGCCGCCCTTGGCGGCTATTTTTATTTGTTCCCTTTTACTTTTTCACCCGTGAACGGGTCAATGTACTCA
>NZ_JADCKK010000150.1:0-1123 GCF_014982935.1 Anaerotignum lactatifermentans
CTCGATCATGGCGAACTCATAGCTCGGTCGACGACCGGTCTTCTCAACATAGGACTGGAGCGCCTCGTGGAGGCGGAGGAGCGTGTACTTCTTCACGCCGGGCATGAGCTGGTTGCGCGTGCTCTGGACCGCGGAGTGAAGGGACACCGCGAGGGTGAACTGCTCGGGGAGCTCGGCGAAGCGCTTGATGCCGGGGATGACGCCGCAGGTGGAGACGGTCAGGTGCCGTGCGCCGATGGCGAAGCCGTCGGGGTCGTTGAGGATGCGCAGGGCTTTGACGGTCTCGTCGAAGTTGGCGAAGGGCTCGCCCTGGCCCATGAAGACGACGCTCGTCACGCGTTCGCCGAAGTCGCGCGCGACATGAGCGACCTGATCGACGATCTCGCGCGCGGTGAGCGAGCGGGAAAGGCCGTTGAAGCCGGTCGCGCAGAAGGCGCAGCCCATGGCGCATCCGGCCTGCGTGGACACGCAGACGGAAAGCTTACCCCGGCTGGGCATGCCGACCGTCTCGACGGAGGTGCCGTCAGGGTATTCGAGCAGGTACTTACGGGAACCGTCATGGGAGACCTGCTTGACGAGCTCGACGGGCGTGGCGAAGGCGAAGCGCTCGGCGAGCAGCTCACGGAACTTCTTCGGCAGGTTGGTCATCTCGTCGAACGAGGAGGCGTTCTTCTGGAAGAGCCACTCCTCGAGCTGCTTCGCGCGGAACGCGGGCTGTCCGAGTTCGGCGACGAGGCTGACGATGTCGTCATGGGTGAGCGCACGGATGTCGCGCAGGCGATTTGAACGTTGCATAACGTACCTTTCACAGGGGTGTAAACGAAACAAGCATCTATACAATAAGGTACAGCACGGCGCGGCGATGCGGTATCGCCGCGCATAGGACACACATCATCGGGCACCGGAGGTGCTGCAGAGAGGGGTCGGCCATGGAGGGCAGGTCGAGGGTCGGGATTCGCGTCGCGGTGCTGGCAGGGGGCTTCTCCTCGGAGCGGGAGATCTCCCTCGCGTCCGGCGAGCATGCCATGAAGGCCATCAGGGAGGCCGGGTATGGGGCCGTCGAGCTGCTCGACCCGTCCGCCCCCGGGTTCCTCGCCGCAATGGAGGGCGGGTCGTGGGACGT
>NZ_JADCKK010000151.1:0-1118 GCF_014982935.1 Anaerotignum lactatifermentans
CTGCCGCCCCCGGCGGCGACGCACCGAGGGGAGCCGAACGGCATGGGAAGGCCGGCGGCACAGGGTTAGGGCCCCGTAGGCGGACCCTCAGGCGCGCGCCGATCACGGCACCTGAGTAGGGCCGGGCACGTGAAACCCGGTCCGAATCTGGGTGGACCACCATCCAAGCCTGAATACTCTCCCGTGACCGATAGCGAACGAGTACCGCGAGGGAAAGGTGAAAAGCACCCCGGGAGGGGAGTGAAACAGCACCTGAAACCGTGCGCCCGCGAGCAGTCGGAGCCCCCTTCGCGGGGTGACGGCGTGCCTTTTGTAGAATGAGCCAGCGAGTCGCTGGCCGGCGGCGAGGTTAAGCTAGCAAGCGAGCCGTAGCGAAAGCGAGTCCGAACAGGGCGCCATCAGTCGCCGGCCGCGGACGCGAAGCCGGGTGAGCTATCCCTGGGCAGGCTGAAGCGGGGGTAAGACCCCGTGGAGGGCCGAACGGCAGTGCGTTGAAAAGCGCTCCGATGACCTGGGGATAGGGGTGAAAGGCCTATCAAACCCGGAGATATCTCGTTCCCCCCGAAATAGCTTTAGGGCTAGCGTCGGGGGTTCACCGTCGGAGGTAGAGCACCGGATCGATGAGGGGGCTTCGCCGCCTACCGATTCGAACCGAACTCCGAATGCCGACGGCCCACACCCCGGCAGTCAGAGCATGTGGGCTAAGCTGTGTGCTCGAGAGGGAAACAGCCCAGACCGCCCGCCAAGGTCCCCAAATCCGCGCCGAGTGGCAAAGGATGTGCGCTCGCGCAGACAACCAGGAGGTTGGCTTAGAAGCAGCCACCCCTTCAAAGAGTGCGTAACAGCTCACTGGTCGAGTGGGCGCGCGCCGACAATACACGGGGCTAAGCGCGGTACCGAAGCGGCGGGATGAACTTCGTTCATCGGTAGGGGGGCGTCGATCGCGGGGCGAAGCGGCCGGGGAACCGAGCCGTGGACCGCGACCGAGCGAGAATGCTGGCATGAGTAGCGAGAGTGGAGAGGGTAACTCCACCGCCGTAAACCCGAGGTTTCCTGGGCGAGGCTAATCCCCCCAGGGTCAGTCGGGGGCTAAGGCGAGGCCGGGAGGCGTAGCCGAA
>NZ_JADCKK010000152.1:0-1114 GCF_014982935.1 Anaerotignum lactatifermentans
GAATCGATGCCTCTGGGACGGCGCGCAGGCTCTCCCGGTGCGCGGTGAGGCCCCGGTCGGAGCGTGTCCCGCTCCCACGGCCTCAAGAGCATCACCCGGTGCGCGAAGCGGCCCCGGCGATGGCAGGGATCGCCGTGCGTCCAGTCCCAGCCCCTCCCGGTGCGCAGGGAGGCTCCGCCCCGACGCGCCGCACTCAGGCGAGGGGCGACCGCGGAAGAACGACCTCGCGCGTCGCCACCTGCGCGACGAGCGCCGGGTCGTGCGAGACGACCACGAGCCCCATCCCCCGCTCCCCCGCGATCTCGAGCATCGCGCGCCACACCTGGGCCTGTGTGAGCGCATCGAGCATGGCGCTCATCTCGTCGCAGATGAGGTAGGCGGGATGCGCCAGCAGGGCCCGCACGATGCAGAACCGCATGATGTCCGAAACGGTCCAGACGTTCATCTACTGCTTCACCGTCATCTGCGGCCTGATCGCCGTGGCGAACGTCTTCAACACGCTCACGAACTCGCTCATCCTGCGCCGTCGCGAGTTCGCGGTGCTCAAGAGCATCGGCATGGATGAATCGGCGTTCCGGCGCATGATCGCCTACGAGTGCGCGAGCTACGCGCTGCGCGGCTTCGCGGTCGGCCTCGCGCTCGCGGCCGTCGCGGCGGCGTTCCTGACCCGGGCGATGGCGTACTCGTTCACCACGTTCACGCTGGAGCCCCCGATCGCCGAGACCGCTGCCGCCGCCGGCATCGTGCTCGCGGTGATCGCGGTGAGCGCGGCCTACGCGCTGCGGCGCAGCCACGCCGCGAGCGTCGTCGAGGCCCTGCGCGACGACGCGATCTAGCGCGGGCGCGCCGGAGGGGGCGGGGCGCCGCGGGGCGAGGGGTCACGCGGCGGTGCGGGGGCGAACGGATCCGCCGCCCCCTCCGGCACCGGCGGACCCACAGGGGACGGGGCCGGACGGGCGCACGGGATCAGAGGTGCCGGTCCAGGAAGCCCCCGACGAGGGCGGCGTAGCGCGCCGGATCGGCATACGAGCACGCGCCGTGACCCGCCCCCTCGAACACCGCGCGCTCCCTGACCGGGCTCGCGCAGGCCTCGAACACGCGGTCGAGCATGCCG